>JASEJC010000040.1 GCA_030016755.1 Candidatus Hodarchaeaceae archaeon
TCTCTACTCCGAGCGCAGCCGCAGGATAACTGAGGGGGTCAAAAAGCTGGGCCTTTCCCTCTTTCCTAAGCCAGGGTACGAGAGCCCTACCGTGGCGTGCGTGAACGCTCCGAAGGGGATGAGTGGGCTCGAAGTGTACGAGCGGATGCGCGGGCGCGGGTTCGAGCTGGCGAAGGGGTACGGCGCGCTGCGCGAGCGGACCTTCAGGATAGGGAACATGGGCTACATCCTCCACAAAGATATCGATGAGATGCTTCGGGCATTAGAGGAGATATTGCATTAAAGCAATAGGAAGATTCGCGATTTAGCTTTCCGATATTTATTTATCAATGTTGGGCAATACATAGAAATGTCCCCCTGCGATAGGCGGAGGCTATCCACTAGCCTACGAGTCGCCCGGGTTCAAGCCCCGGGCTTTATTTTTATGTGGAGTAGTAGGCTCGCGCGCTAAAGTCCAGATTTACGAGTTCTCGCGCGCGATTTTCTCGCGGCCCCGGCGGGATTTGAACCCGCACCTTCCCCCTGCGATGGGGGCGGGCTATCCGGACTACCCCACGGGGCCAACCTGCTACCCCACGCCTTTGGATGGAGGTTCTTTATAAGGGGGCAAAGTTCAAGATATCGTTTTAAAGTCGCGGGAAAATCCTGTTCTGATGTAGATGGCGCTAACTCCAACCAAGTTCATTTGGATGGATGGGAAGCTTGTTCCTTGGAAAAAGGCCAACATACACGTGCTTACCCACACCCTCCACTATGGGCTGGGTGTCTTCGAGGGCATCCGCTGCTACAAAACGGCAAAGGGCCCGGCGGTCTTCAGGCTGGTGGATCACATCCGCCGGCTCGAGAACTCTGCCAAGCTCGTCGGGATGAGGCTCCCTTACTCCGTCGACAAGCTCGTGCGCGCGACCAAGGAGACGATAAAGACCAACCGCATCGAGGAGTGCTACATCCGCCCGATCGCGTACTACGGTTACGGCGTGATGGGACTGGATCCAAAGGGCTCTAAGGTGAACGTGGCGATAGCGGTCTGGCCTTGGGGCACCTACCTTGGGGAGGCGGGTCTCGAGCGCGGCATCAGGGCCAAGATATCCCCCTGGCGCAGGATTCATCCTAGCATCCTCCCGCCCCAGGCGAAGGTGGTGGCGAACTACGCAAACTCGATTTTGGCGAAGGTGGACGCGCTACGCTCGGGCTATGACGAGGCCATCCTCCTGAACATCGACGGGAACGTGGCAGAGGGCCCCGGGGAGAACGTGTTCATAGTCAAGGACGGAAAACTCGCGACCCCCCCTATCTCCTCTGGGGCGCTCGCCGGGATCACGCGGGACTCCATAATAAAGATTGCCCGCGATGAGGGAATAGCATTTGAGGAGCGGGACATCACGCGGGAGGACCTCTACGCGGCTGACGAGACCTTCTTCACGGGCACAGCCGCCGAGGTGACGCCGATCAGGGAGGTCGACGGAAAACCCATTGGCAAGGGGAAGCGCGGACCCATCACCGAGCGGCTCCAGCGCATATTCTTCAACGCGGTTCGGGGGAGGGAGCCTAAGTACGAATCTTGGTTGGATTACGTTAGGTGAGTGAATGCCTTGGTTGTTCCGCCGCAGAAAGAAGCTCCAGACCTTCACGCTGGATCTCAACCCAGTGATGGGAACCATTGCCCCAGGGGGGTCGGCCTCCGCATCGATAACGGTGGGATCCTCAAGCCGGGAGGGAGCCGCAGTTACCCTGCAGGCAGGCACAACGGCGGAGGGGGGTGGGCCTCCGGCCGGAATCAACGTTTCCTTCAATCCGCAGCTAGGAGTGGCACCTTTCAGCTCGGTCATGAACGTTTCGACCTCCCTAGAGTTTGCGCCAGGGGTTTACCCGTTCTTGGTAATAGCAACGGGAAAGGACATGAAGCTAATGGCAACCTACACGTTAATCGTGCGATTGGAAAAGACTGCCACCAAAGGGCCCGAGGCCGTGGGTGGCGAAGAGCGAATCGGTGAGGAAACAGAATAAGTTTTTTTACGTTAGGATCAAAACCGACTTTGTGATTGCATGCGTTTGGGTAGGGACTTCACAAATCTGCTCTACTTCGAGTACTTGGACGACGAGCAGAAGCGCGCGCTCGAGGCCGGGGAGTTTACCGTCGCTGATATGGACGCCACCGTGCAGGTCACCGCTAAGGGGGACATCGCTCGCCAGGTCGCGGTCGCAAAGGAGCTCGGCCTAGACCATGTGGAGCTGGATGGCGCGGTGCCGAACCCATATCTAGCCCTCGATGGAGAGACCAGGAGGAAGGCGAGGTTGGTGGCCGAGCGGGCCGGGATAACCCTCTCATTTCACCTGTCATATTCCTACGTCGGGGCGAGCGTCTGCGCCCCAGATGAAATAGACCGTCAAGCGGCCGTCGAGCTCCACAAGCGCTACATCGAGGCCGCGTCGGGGATTGGGTGCCAGTACTGCATTCTCCACCCGGGCGTGGTCCCGTTCTATCACGCGAGCGGGAAGTACTTTGACCAGATCAGGGCTAGCCTAGTCAAAAGCGTGCTGGAGCTCGGGGAGTTCGCGGCCTCCCAGAAGGTCGTGCTACACCTCGAGAACAACACGGCCTTCGACGCGGCGTTCTTCGAGCCCGAGGATGTGTGCAGCGTGCTCGAGGAGGTGGAGAAAAAAGGGGTCAAGGTCTACTTCAACTTCGACATCGGGCACTGGTTCACGCGGGCGGATGTCGGCAGGCCCATCCCCAACCCTCCGGAGAGCATCATCGAGGAGATTCCAGATGGGGTGTTCAAGGAGGTGCACCTCAACGACTACGTCCCGGGGAAGAAAATATTCCACCCCCCGCTGCAGGAGGAGGTTGGCCTGCTGAAACGGAAAAACCTCGTGCGGTACGCGCAGCTTGTCAAAGATAAGGGTGCCGAGCTGATTGTGGTCGAGACTGCAATCAAGACCAAGGAACAGGTGATGCGCCGCAACGAGATCATGCGAGGAGAGTCTGAATTCTTACGAGAGATTTTCAAGTGATCCCTTGCCAAATGTTTTTCTAATAGGTAGGCCCGGGTGTGGAAAGTCGGTCGTTTTTCAGATACTTAAGGGGGAGCTTCAAGCGCGCGGCTATCGCGGCGAACTCAAGCGCATTGATGATTTTCCAATCCTAAAACACATTTTCGACACCGACACTAGATACAAGCGGCACCGTCCAGCACCGGGGGGCGGGGTAAAGGTCACAGACGACGCGGTTTGGGACGATCTCGCGAAGGGGCTCAACGACCAGGCGCTCAAGCTGCAGTCGCCCGATAGGTTGCTCTTCATTGAGTTTTCTCGCGATAACTATGTTCGCGCTTTCAAGAACTTCAGCCCGGAGATACTGAAAAATTCGTTGATCGTATACATCGACGCCCCCTTTGACGTTTGCTGGGAGCGAAACGTCTGCCGCGCGCGGGAGGAGCAGGGGCTCGACGCGCATCTCGTCTCGCGGGAGGAGATGGAGAAGACCTACGCACGAGATGATCACGAGGAGCTGCCGAAGCACGTTGCTGTGCCAGTTCTGATTGTAAAAAATGAAAGTGACGATATGGGGAACCTAAGGGGAGAGCTCAAAAAAGTCGTCGAAAAGCTTACAAAAATTGTGAGCAAACCTTTTAAAAAAGGAAGATAATAGCGGTCCCGGCGAAACTATCAAAGAGTTTCTGTGGTGGCGGCAGTTGTCGTAGTGATGGTCGTAGTTGTAGTGGCAGCATATTTCCTGTTGCAAAAGCCATCGTTCACCATTTCAGTTAGCCCAAGCACCCTTACCATACCCAGAGGCAGGACCGCAAACATAACACTTAGCTACGACCCAAAACCACCGTTTAACTTGAGCATGAGTAGTAGCGTGTCTGGCCCAGGCTCCGGCGTCTAATTCGGGGGCTGGATCGACCCTCCATTCACGTTTCTAGTGGTGGTCTCCGAAAATGCTGTGCCCGGAACCTACACGGTGACGCTGGAGGTGACCGACGTGGATACCGGAGCGAAAGCAACGACAACGTTCACGGTAATCGTGACGTAGTCCTTAGCTTAGTAGAAGTTGTATTTACATCTCAAAGTTAAAGTCAACGCGGGGCCTATGGGCAAACTTACCTTTGAGCCGGTTTGGTTCGATTCCTTAGGCGCCAAGAGCAGCTGTACCCTAGTCCGAACCCCTGACGTTTCGGTGCTCATCGACCCTGGGGTTGCGGTGATGCAGCCAAGCTTCCCAGCATCGTGGGCGAAAAAGCTTTACTGGGTGGCCCAGGGGATGCGCGCGATCAGGCAGGCGAGCCGCAAGGCGGACGTGGTCGTGATCTCCCACTACCACTATGACCACTTCACCGACTTCGACCGCGGGCTTTACGAGGGCAAGCTCTTGCTAACGAAGAACCCTAACGAATTCATCAACGATTCCCAGAGGGAGCGGGCGGAGCACTTTTTCGATAATATCAGTAGGGCGTTCGGTAATGTTTCTTTAGAAAAAGTGCTCCAAAAGCGTCAAAAGCAAGTTTATGATAATCCGCTCGAGGACATCCCCCACGCTCGCGACAAGGACTTCTGCGATTATAACCGGCGCAGGAGGGAATTGTTCAGAAAGGGGCACAAGTGGTTCAGAAATCGGGTAAACAATTGGAACTCCGCAAAGTGGATCCCTGAGCTGAAGTTTGATGACATCGAGGTAAAGTTCCCTGAGGGTAAAAAATTCAAATTCGGGCGTACCAAACTGAGGTTCACCCCACCGATGTTTCACGGTATCGAGTTCTCGCGCGTGGGCTGGGTGTTCGCGACGGTTATCGAATACGGCAAGGAAAAGCTGATTCATTCATCGGACATGGATGGCCCGATCATAGAAGATTACGCCGATTGGATCATTCGGGAAAATCCAGGCACACTCATTCTGGACGGGCCTCCCTCCTACATGTTCGGATACCTCACTACCCGCACCACCATGAATCGCGCCGTGGCGAACGCCGTGAGGATACTCAGGAAAAGCGATGTAAAACTGATGATTTACGACCACCATCTGCCCCGCGAGCCGAAGTTCAAGGAGTGGACACGCGAAGTCTGGGATGAAGGCAAACGTCGAGGAAAGAAAGTCCTGACGGCTGCAGAGTTCTTGGGCAAAAAACCAGTCGTGCTCAACGTAGGGATTTCAAAGTTTTAATGGGGGCCCTTTTAACGCCGGCCTTGTCGAAGTGTTCATCCTCACTGACAATCGAACCCTCGCCGAGCCTCCTCATGACAGCGAGGTGCAACGCACGCGGGGCCTTAAATTAAACGCATCCATCTTTCTCGTCATCTCCCATACATCCCCATAGGTCACTGAAGCCACCTCTAAGTTTGGAAAGGCCAAAATCGCTCTACATGCTTGAGCAGCTGTTTGGACGCCAGCCACCCTTGAGACTGCCCAAGCCACCTCGGCAAAAGTTAAGCAGGAGGTTTTGGCATCGATTTTATCGAGATTTGCTAGAATCTGGTATGCAGCGTTTCCAAGTTCATCTTTTGCGAGGAGCGCGAACACGAACACGTTTGAGTCGAGGTATACCATATTTATACAAAACGAAGTTGGCAAAGTGGTGCGGGGGACAGGATTCGAACCTGCGAACCCCTTCGGGACCAGACCCTAAATCTGGCGCCTTTAACCTGGCTTGGCTACCCCCGCCCAAATCTGATTTCTCGACCAAAAGATAAAACTACCACATCCTGCCGGGTCTGCCCCCGCCCCAAGCATCGCGCTGGGCCATCCGCTCGTAACGTGCCTG
>JASEJC010000041.1 GCA_030016755.1 Candidatus Hodarchaeaceae archaeon
GAGGTGCTGGCGGGGCGATACAGACCAACATCAACATACCTTACATTGCCGGGACAGCGACATCGACAATTTCACTCGGAGGTAACGTGAGCATAACGGCGCCCGTGACGCTATCCCTCACCGGGGTCTTTTGGATAGCCGTGGCTGTGGCGGTATTGGGTATCGTGGCGCGGATCTACCACCGGAGGTTTGCGCCGCCGGAAAAGATAGTAAAACCTGAGAAGGCCGTGAAACCAGAGAAAATCAAGCTTGAGAAGCCCAAGAAATAGTGGTGCGGCCGGCGGGATTTGAACCCGCGTTACAGGCTTGGAGGGCCTGAGTCTTCGACCAGGCTGGACCACGGCCGCACACTATTACAT
Source organism: Candidatus Hodarchaeaceae archaeon (assembly GCA_030016755.1). Taxonomy (GTDB): domain Archaea; phylum Hadarchaeota; class Hadarchaeia; order Hadarchaeales; family Hadarchaeaceae; genus JASEJC01. The sequence goes on from JASEJC010000041.1 coordinate 360, forward strand.
TGAATTGCGTAAATTAAGCTTCTATTTTAGCAGGACGGGCAAGCCCGAGACCACCATCGAGAGGACGAATAGGATGACGATAACCAATGCCAGAAGTGCTTTCGTGCTCTCCTTCATTGCGGTCTACCCCAAGATGATTATTAAAACGTGGCACGATATAACCCATTGTGTAAAATCGAGGGTTGGCCATGCCAATCGAGGGATATGCGGAGTACAAGAGCAGGGAGTATTGCAGGGACGTGAAGTGCCCGGTGCAGCTGGAGCTGGACGCCCATCGACCGGGTTCAGAAGAGTACGAGAAGATAAGGCAGGCCTGTAGGATGGCCTGCAGGCACACGACTTGGGAATTTCACCACTGGCTGATCGACAAAGGGTATTTAATCGTCAGGCCCGAGAAATGAGGGGTGTTGATATGGACTGGGGGATGAAAAACAGGCTTTCGCAGCTGATTCAGCCGGATGGCAGGTGTCTTTTCCTGCCCATTGATCACGGGTACTTCCAGGGCCCCACGACCAAACTTGAGGAACCGGGCAAGACCATCGAGCCCATCCTACCTTATGCGGATGCGATCATGCTTACGAGGGGAATCCTACGCTCGTGCGTGGACCCAGCTAAAACGAAACCGGTTATCCTTAGGGTCTCTGGAGGCACGAGCATGGCAAGGAAAGAGGAACTCGACCACGAGGGGATCACCACCTCGGTCAGGGAGGCGATACGGCTAAACGCCAGCGCGGTGTCCATGTCGATTTTCGTGGGGAGCGAGCGCGAACACCAGACTCTGTTGAACCTTTCGAATCTCGTCAACGAGTGCGAGGAGTACGGGATTCCGGTGATGGCAGTTACGGCTGTCGGAACAGAGCTGGGCAAGCGCGATGCCAGATATCTCGCTTTGGCCTGCAGGATCGCGGCTGAGCTGGGGGCACGCGTGGTGAAAACCTATTACTGTGAGGAGGGCTTCGAGAAGGTCGTCCGCGGGTGCCCCGTGCCGATAGTCATTGCGGGTGGGCCAAAAGTGGACTCAGAGCTCGAAGTCTTCAACTGGGTCTACGACGCCCTCCAGAAAGGGGCGATAGGGGTAAACTTGGGGAGGAACATCTGGCAGCACGACTACCCGGTTGCGATGGCTAAAGCGATCCGTGCAATCATTCATGAAAACGCTACCCCGAAAGAAGCGCAAGCGATATTCGATAAAATCAAAAGTGCCAAGAGTTAGGGGAACACTTGAAAAAGCGCGTAATCTGGAAACCGCGCACGGCTTGGCGAGAGAAATACTTGATTACCATCGTGATCGGGGTGAGGCTCTTCTGCCTAACCCCGCTGGTTTCGGCCCAGCAGACCATCGAGGAAACCTATGGCGCTTCCTTCAACATCGATGGAAGAGGCGACGCGAGCCATCAGGTCATCGTTCAGTATCCTCCTTCTTCCTACGCTGATTAGTGGCGGTACTGACTACGGTGGCATTGACTAAGATGAATTGCCGAAAAATCCTTTAACCCAGAACCCATTAAAGCTGTTCATGCGCGTTGCGATGTATTACAACAACCGGGATGTGCGTCTGGAGGAGCTACCGAAGCCAAAGATCGGACCCAGTGAGCTACTCGTAAAAGTGATGGCGAGCGGAATCTGTGGCTCGGACGTGCTGGAATGGTACCGCATCAAAAGAGCCCCCCGGGTACTGGGGCATGAGATCACGGGGGAGATCGTCGAAGTCGGGAACGGTGTGAAGCATTGCAAAGTTGGTGACCGAGTTTTCGTCTCCCACCATGTCCCCTGCGGCGCGTGCAGATATTGCCGGGACGGACAGCACACCGTGTGCGAAACGCTACGCACGACAAATTTCGATCCCGGTGGCTTCGCAGAATATGTGCGGGTTCCGAAAATAAATGTGGAACACGGCACGTACCTTTTGCCCGATGAGATCTCGTTCGAGGATGGAACGTTTATTGAACCTTTGGCCTGCGCCGTGAGGGGACAAAGGATTGCGAATGTGAAGTCGGGGCACACCATGCTCGTGATAGGCAGCGGCATCGCGGGGCTACTCCATATAAAATTGGCCCGCGCGAGAGGGGTGGAAAAGATTATCGCTACGGATATAAACGAAAACCGTCTCAAGGCCGCGAAGCGGTTCGGGGCCGATGCGGTCATAAAAGCAAAAGAGGACGTTCCAGCTAAACTGCGCCAACTTAATGAGAACAGGCCCGCCGATCGCGTGATAGTCTGCACTGGAGCCCTGCTGGCGATTACCCAAGCATTGCAGTCTGTGGATAAAGGCGGAACCATCTTATTTTTTGCCCCAACAGAGCCGGGAGTTGAGGTCACGCTCCCATTCAACGAAATCTGGTTCAAGTGTGCAACCTTGACGACTTCTTACGCAGCAGCCCCAAAAGACATAAAAGAGGCGATAGAGCTGATTCGTACCCGCAAGGTCAGCGTGGGCGACCTGATCACACACAGGCTGGGTTTGGCAGAAACGGGACTCGGTTTCAAGCTTGTCGCCGACGCCAAGGAATCTCTCAAGGTGATCATTGAACCGCAGAGATGATTTTATTTAATCATACCCCCATTGAATTGATGCTTTCTGAGGGGATTCTCTACCGGCAATCATGACAAAAGGTTTGACGAAGGCTTAGGTGGTTGAGATGGGACTGAAGATCAGCGAGGATTTAAGGGAGCGCTTCCCAGGGCTGAGTGTTTTGGTCGCGCGTGTTGGTGGGGTAAGGGTTGAAAAAGTAAAAGCCGAGCTGCAGCAGTTTAAGGAAAAGACGATTGAAGAGATAAAACAAACATACGATCTCGTAACCGTGAAGGATGTTCCAATTTTCAGAGCATACAGAGACTTCTTCTGGCGAATCGGCATCGACCCCACGAAGAACAGGCCCGCGGCAGAGGCGCTCATCCGAAGGGTTCTTGCAGGGAAGCCGCTGCCGACGATAAACACGCTCGTCGATGCTTACAACCTGGCTTCGGTTAAATCGTGCATCTCGATTGGCGCTTTCGATGCAGGGAGGCTTTGCGGGGATTTGGTGCTGAGGTTTGCGCGCAAGGGTGAGGAGTTCAGGGGGATAGGGATGGAAAAACCAGTGGTGCTTGAGGGAAACGAGGCGGTGGTATCGGATGCTGAGAAGTTAATTGCAATTTATCCGTACCGGGATGCGGACGATACAAAGGTAACCGCGGCCACAAAAGATGTCATTTTACTAATCTGCGGAGTTCCAGGGATAGAGGGGGACGTTTTGAAAAGTGCCGCACAAATCACGATCGACTACATAACCAGATTTTGCGGCGGCGAGGGGAGGATTGAAACATGATGCGCGGCATCAAAGCGGTGCTCCTTGACCTTGACGAAACCCTCACCGATGCCTTCACAGGTTTGAGGGCAGCGCGGCGGGCGGTGGCGGGGAGGTTGCACAAATATCTCCGCGAGCATGGGATTGAATTGGACGAGGAGGTCATCTACACAAGGCTCAGTGAGTTCGACGACAAGATGGCGATAGAGACCAAGTACAATCGCGACGAGTGGTGGCCCGAGTTGCTTGCAGGGTTTGGGCTGAAGCAGAAAGTGCCGCGTCGGACGGTGAGGCAGCTGACGAAACTTTATTGGACCACATTTGCCCGCGCGAACAAACCCTTCCCAGATGCCGGCCCCACGCTTTCCTACATCAGGGAAAAAGGCTACAAACTAGGCCTGATCACGGATACGGATGTTGAGCCCGGGTTGAAGCTGGAGAGGGTCAGGCGCTTCAGGTTCATCAAACTTTTCAACGCAGTGGTGATCAGCGGCGAGGATATCCCGGAGACCAAACCGAGTCCAAAGCCGTTTCTGTTGCTGGCGTCAAAGCTCGGGGCGAGTGCGGGCGAGTGCGTGGTAGTAGGTGACAAACCGTTCACGGACATCAAGGGTGCGAAGGCAGCAGGCATGCGGACAATCTGGTTGAAGCGCAGGGATTGGGGCATTGAGGAGAAGGCGGATTTCACAATCAACTCTCTGGCCGAACTCCGCCGAATTTTGTAGGTAATAGAAAATTTATTAACGGACCTCCCCCACCTTGATTTATGCCGAGAAAAATTCTGAAGTACCCGACGCAACCCCTCGAGGTCTGGCCCGGGCGGAGCATACGTGAGCTTACCGAGGGCATGCTCTCGACGGGATTCCAGGGGAGGAAGCTCGCCGAGGCGGTCGAGGTCTGGGCACAGATGCTCAGGAAGAAGCAGGCGGTGGTCTGGCTCGGCATGTCCGGGGCGATGGTTCCCGCCGGCATGCGGAAGGTGATATCGTACCTCATCAAGCGGAGGATGATCGACGTTTTGGTGACCACCGGCGCGAACCTGTATCACGATCTCTACGAGGCTAGGGGGAGGAAGCACTACATCGGCACCCACCTTGTGGACGATGTGAAGCTGAGGAAGTACCGCGTGGACAGGATCTACGATGTCTTCGCCGACGAGCTCGGGTTCTACAAGACCGACCTGTGGATAGAGAGGCGCTTCTGCAAGGAGCTCGTGGACGGTTATCGATACTCCACCCGCGAAATCTCGTACCTGCTAGGGAAGTTCATCAGCAAGGTCGCGGTGGACAAGGACTCCATCCTCGTGAGCGCATACCGCAGCGGGGTGCCGATCTTCTGCCCAGCCTTGAACGACAGCGCTCTCGGGTTTTCGATCATGTTCGCCAACCGCAGGCGGAACAGGCGGATAATCATCGACTCGTTAAAGGATGTGGAGGAGAGCTCCAGGATCACAGAGAAGGCGAAGGCCAGCGGCGTCGTCTACATCGGCGGCGGCGTCCCCAAGAACTTCATCCAGCAGACGGCCGTCATCGCGAGCTACCAGACGCGCCACGACCGCAGCCACAGCTATGCGGTCCAGATATCGACGGAGGCGCCCATGTGGGGTGGGCTCTCGGGGTGCACCTTTGAGGAGGCGCAGTCGTGGGGGAAGATCCACCGCCGCGCTCGGAAAGTGATGTGTTACTCGGACGCTACCATCGCCCTCCCGGTAGTCGCCCACGCCCTGAGTGAGAAGTTCAAGCGGCTCAGGCGAGATGTGCCAGTTTTTGAGTGGAAGAAAAGTGGAGAGCTAGAGCTAAGATACGAGTCGATGAAACTTTAAAAGTGTGGTGCGGATAACAGGATTCCACTTTGGCTTTGGACCCAGAGGCTAAGAAGACGGCCTAAATGGGCCAAGGAAGGGGATTGAGGTGCCGTTCATCAGGGTTTTTAGTGAGGTTTACGAGGAGCTCAAGCTTTGGAGATTGATGCTTGGACATTGTACTCTAAATAAAACACTCCGCTATCTTCTAGGCATTTCACAGAAGCGGAAGGTGGTGAGTAAGACAGTTGGAGCTAAGGTGGGCCTATGGGGTGATTCA
>JASEJC010000042.1 GCA_030016755.1 Candidatus Hodarchaeaceae archaeon
CATAAAAAAAGTTAGGTAGCACATATATTTAAATTTATCTTTGTGCGTGCTACCTAATATTTAAAAAATCGATGTGGCATCAAATCATATGGTGCGGCAGGCGGGATTCGAACCCGCGCCGCGAGCTTTTTGCGAAATCCTTGGCAAGCTCGTGTCCTAACCAAGCTAGACTACTGCCGCCCGCTAAAAAATTGTCTCACCACAATAAAACGTTACCTAACCAACGATTGATGAAAGCATCTGCCCGCCCAGAATCGCCCCCGCGGTGAACACCCCCAGCGCTACCGGCAGAGCGCTCGCTATCGCCACGCGCTTGGCAAGTCGATCCTCGCCCAGCTCGATCTCGACCGCGTAGTTGATCAGGATCGCCGTCAGGAGCACGATGTAAATCCCGAGCACGAGGAGGAAGGCAGGGGGCGAAACCTCAGTGGAGCCGAGGAACCCCGTGGACGCTGTTTTCGACGAGAGCAGCCCCTGCATGCGCGCTGCAACGGAGGTCACGAGCGGGGCGAAGAACAGCGCCACAGACCGCATCGATGTCACCACCTCCCCCATAGACCGCCGGATTTCGACCTCAACCCCCCTCAGCTCGCGCAGGTGCTCGGCGGTCTGCAGGATAGCATCGCCGGCCGCGCTAGTGCTCCGCTCGATCAAGTCAACAAGCATCTTGAGGGTGCCGCGAATCATCCCCGAATGGACGAAGCGTAGTGCCCCGCGCCTATCATCGAAGAGCGCCGCGCGCAGCCCCATCCCGCCGAGCCTCACGTTGGCAGAAGCTTCCTCGAAGACCTGCCCCAGCTTGCTCCCGTGCATCGTCCCGGCCACGTGCTCGAGCGCATCCTCGGCCGGGCGCCCCTCGCTGACGCGGTTTCCCAGCTGAACCAGCGCGTCGCAGAACTCGCCCTCCATCTGGACGATCTCCTCGCGTCGTTTGAACGCGCGCGCAGAGGTCAGGAAAAGGTAGGTGACTATGCCGAGCACCCCGCCCCACAGGACTGTTAGAGCTCCGATGTCTGGCGGAACTTTGAGCGCGAGGCCGAGCGCTGGCAGTGGAATCGAAACGGCCACCGCGATCAAGAGCGCGCGAGGCTGGTTGGGTTGAAAGGGGACCTTCGGCGGCTGGAGCGTGGCCGGGCGCCTTGAGAGCACCTGATTGCTCAGCATGTACACGAGCAGCGGCAGGAGGAAGCAGTATATGATCAGGACGTGCACCAGCCCAACGTGGATGTTTATCACGGAGAGCACGGGCAAGATGACGACGAAGACGAGCGGGAGCAGCACTCCCATGCTGTAGATCACCAGCGTGGGGAGGTAGATGCTCGAAGCGAAGCCCCGCATCCGCTCGCGCGCGCCCTGCAGCACCAGCCCGAACGCCCTGTTCAACGTCCGCATCCGGCTGTCTTTTGTCCTCTCGTTGACCGAGCTGCGGATGAGGTAGATCGAGCGGTCCAGTTCCGGGCACGCCTGCTCCCAGCGCTTGGCGAATTTTGAGAGTCCCTCGTCCGCACCGGAGTGTAAGCGCAGGTGACCCTCCGAGATCTTTTGTTTCAGCTCTTGCCCCATCTGGCCATCCAGCTGCTCGCCTGCGAAGCTGGCTGCCCGCTCAAGGTTTGGGGTGAGCTTCATCGCCATGGTGAGGTAGCCGACGAGCGTGGGGGCTTCGCCCGTGGCCTTGAGCTCGCTCTGCCCCTTGCGCCGGTTCTTGATTGACAATATTCTGTCGATGAACATGCTCACACTTCTTGGTTTCGTGTTGAGCGGAGGAGCCACGCGCGCCAGCCTCTGAAGAGCTTGGGGTAGTTCACTCGCCCATGCCTGAGCTGCTCCTCGAAGAGAGCGTGCCAGGCCAGGTTTGAGCGGACCACAAAATCAGCTTCAAGCATTTCGGGTTTGTTGAGTTGTTTTGCTGCATCGACCAGCGCCTCGTGGATTTTTGCCCTGAATTCCAGGTTGCCCATGACCTCGCGTGGTGTGGTCCCCCATTTTCGGGCGATGCTCGCGATGAGTTCGGACCTCTGTGTGTGGAGGACCCTCGTGGGTCTGAGCTCGTCGGCGGCGCGGTCGTAGTACATCAGGTTCTCGAACCCTTCCTCGGCAGCGGGGTCCTTCCGCCACCCTTTTCGGACCTCGGTTATCTGCACCAGCCTTCGGACCCGAGCCGCGCTGCCTCTCAGGCGAATGGGTGCCGCCACTATTATCGCATCAGTCGCCTTGAACGAGCTCGGCGGGATGCCCAGATCGTAGACAACCCGCTCGAAAACGTCGCGCGCAGTTGCCCCGTGGATGGTGCCCATGACGGAGTTGCCAGCGGCCCCCACGCGCATCGCCTCGTAGAGTGTCTTCGCTTCCTCCCCCCTTACCTCACCCACCACCAACACTGACTCACCGAGGCGAAGTGCCGCCCGAAGCGCATCATCGGCGCCGAGCTCAGCGGCGGTGCCCGAGATAGCCGACTGTACCTGAAGCGCTTGGACCTTGAACCCAAGATCGCAAAACTGCTCGATTGGTAGCTCCCTTGTGTCCTCAATTGTAATAATCCTGAACTTCGGGAGGAGTTCGAGCATCAGGGCCCCGAGCAGAGAGGTCTTGCCCGCGCCCCTGCTCCCTGTCACCAACAACGAAGCCTGGGCGTCGACGAGCAGGCTCAGCAACCCCGCCGCGTAGGGGGTGAGGAATTTAGCGTGGATGAACTGAGGCAGGGTCCAGGGGGTGGGCTTGTGCCTGCGCAGCGCGAACGCCAAGCCTGCGGGGCTGAGGGGATGCCCTATCGCCGCCACGCGAACATCTTTCAAGTTGAGGTCAAGCACGGGGTCGGCCTCGGAGAACGGCCTGCCGCTGATGGCGCGGAACCTCGATATCAGCGACTCCGCGTCATCCGGGGTGAGGAAAATATTGGTGAGGCACTCGTCGTGGTCGCGGTGGCAGATGTGTACTGGTGTCTTTCCGACGGGGGCATCCACATAGATGTCCTGCACCCGGGTATCCGCGAGCAGGGCCTCGAGCAGCCCGAACCCGGCCGTGAACCGGGCGAGGTGCTCGGCCAGCCACGTTACCTCCTGCCTTGAAATCTGAAGCCTGTCCCCCACCACGAGCTTCGCCATCAAGTCTTCGTTCAAGCGCTTGATCTGCTCACGCGCGCGCAGCGGGTTTGGGTCCAGGGCGGGGATGTGTTCGAGCATGAGCTGCCGCGCGCGCTGGAGGAGCTGCACGTGGTCGTGGGGGAGGTGGTATTCGGGCGGGATTAGGAAATAGAGGTTCTGGAGCTGCTCGGTCAAGCGGTAGATCCTCACCTCGCTGCCCCCGACCTCGTAGGCATCAATGAGTTCGCAACCTGAGGGCGGTTCCATCCGCAGGCGGGAGGTCAGGAAGCATGGTCTCGCAAGCGGCTGTAGGATTTCGGCGTAGCCCTCGCGCCCCTTGCCTCCCCTCAAAAGGGTCGAGCGTTCGAGTGAGATTATGATTGGTTCCAAGGTGTCTTTGAGAAATTCAGCACGGCACGCTTTACACTTCTTAGCCCCACGCTTGCTCCTCGATGTCATCTCGTGCGAAAATTCTCGAAGTTTGCGGAGCCCAGATGCTGGATCGTGAGACAACGCATCGAGCGCCTGCTCAAGCTGCCCCTTGCGCGCGGCTTCGCACCGCCTGCAGTCATCTGGCGTCAGGTGCGCGAGGGCCCAACAGCGGTTCTCCTTGAGGATCTCAGCGATTTCCTTGAGCGCCTCCAGCCCGCTCCCGCTGTACTCGTGTTCGTAGACCTCGGCTAGGACAATTACATCTACATCTGGGTCCGCAATCAGTGCCTCGAGGACCCCGTGCATGCAGTCTATAGATTTTTCAACCGAGGCTCCCTTCTGGCAATTGTCGCATTTGAACTTCATCACGCGTTCGTTACCCAGCGTCACGATTGACCGCTCGCAGCTCATCCCCGCCGCCCCCTCGCCCAACGTTTTAGCTCGTCGTCGATTTTGGAGAGCACGAGGTCTAGTTTGCCGTACAGCTTAGCTAGCTCCGCGAGGTTCGCTTCGATGGTGGAAACCCTACGCTCCAAGCTGTGCAGGCGCTGGTCCAGTACTTTCACGTCATCGCGCAGGCGGGTTATCCACCGCCCGTGTTCAGCGAAAACTGTAGTTTCACCGCTGCGTTTCCCGAACCTCATCAATCCATCCCCTCCTTGCTTCCTGAAGGTCGAGGAGCCATCCCGCGATTCGCGTCAGCTGCCTGGAGAGCTCTTGGTCCTTGAGGGCCTTCCGCCAGGAGTTCGGTTGGGCCATCAGCAGCACCCAAGTGCGCTCACTTATCGCGCCCGCCTCGTGCAGCTCCTCGAACAGCTTCTCAGGGTTGGCCCCGCCGAGCTCCCTGAGCCGCGCCCGCAGACAGGCGAACCTCAGGAAGTCGGTCTCCTCGACCATGAACTCGCGCAGAGCAAGTAGCTCATCTTTCAGCTTGACGAGATCGCGCTCGGCGAAGCGCACCCAGTCGCCGCGCAGGGGACCGCCTCGCTTGGAGTTGAGCAGAGATTGGGCGAGCTCGGATGCTGCGCTCCTGAGCGGAGTCATCAACTTGAGCATTCGCTTGTGGTGGCCTCCGTCGAGTTTGGCTGCTTCCAACATATCCTCGAGCATTGGGTCAAGCTTCCGCCAGAGTCCACCTGCCGAGCCCGGGTCATTGGGCGGCAGCTCCAGGATGCGGTCGACAGCCTCCAGCACAGCTTCAAACGTCAGCCCTTGCTTCATTATTATCCAACTCCCTCAGCCTGCCCTCGACCTCATCCAGCTTCCGCTCGCATTGGCGCTCGCGCCTGAGTCGGAGCCGCCGTTTGAGTTCTCCCCGGAGAGTTCGGAGGACTTCGACTTCCGCCAGCAACAGGAGCTTCGCTAGCGAGGGCCTGTCCCGCTCAGGGGCACGCTGGCGCTCAAGCAAGGCCAGCCCCACGTGCCAGGCTATGGCAAGCCCGACAACGATCAGTAAGGCCCCCAACTTTCCCGCCGAGGCTTTGGGTGGAGGTTCTTTATAAACGAGCAAATTTCTCGCGAAGGTGTTTTAGGGCCCCATGAAGACATTTGACCGGTGGAAGTTTGGCAAGGCCCTCTTTTGTTTTCCTGCTGGGGCGCCCGGGGTGCGGGAAGTCCGTTGTCTACCGTTTCCTCTCCGAGCGGCTTCGCGCCGAAGGGCTGGCCGAAGAGGTCATGCGCATCGACGACTTCCCCGTGCTTCAAGAGCTCCTCGACCGCGACACCGAGTTCAAGCGCCACTACCGGAAGGAGGG
>JASEJC010000043.1 GCA_030016755.1 Candidatus Hodarchaeaceae archaeon
ATTGTCTGAGATTTTCAAACTTTCTCATCGAGAGATTGTTATACAGAGGTGTACCACCAGGGGTATTTTCAGCCAGCCCGAGCGTTTTGAGATTTTCGATGTTTTGCCACCAGTCTGGAGGGTCGCCGGCCGTCCTCACTAACACATCCGCGGCATCGTTCGCCGTGCGCTCAAGCGAGTACCGGAGCGCGTACCCCTCCGCCTGCCTGCGCGCCTGCTCCAAGGCCAATCCGGAGTAGCTCACAATCAGTGCGGTCAAGGCTAAGGCAAAGAACATATCTAGCGTGAATACCTGACCCCGCTCATTCATTTTGTCACCCTCCTCACTTCGACCGCCACATCGTAGGTACCGTATGCAGTCTTCACCGGCTGTGCGGTTGCGGGAAACGAACCGCCCACCGCATTTTGAATATGCCTGAGGGCCCCGGTCCTGATGTTGTCCTTGATGATGTTGTCAAAGTTCTCCACCGCAGGACTATCGCGTACGGTGACGGTTATGGTGATCGTGCCGGCATAGGATCTGACTTCTTGGATGTCGATTGAACACCCATATTTGGCATCAAGTGCTGCGATTACATTTTCAGCCCCATCTCGTGCGGCCCGCATGACTACCGCCGACTCGTTGCCCCCCGTGCCCAAGTAGAGCAGCGACGCAACGGCTATCAGGATCGCTCCGACCAGAATCAACATCTCCGCGCTAGCTTGCCCCCTCATATGCTCACGACTTTTACCTGGTTGTCCGCCCAATACACCCGAAGCGTTTGTAGATTTTCCGGCCCCAGCGTGAAATTCCTAACATTTTTGCAGACGACCCCCACGCTGACGACCCCCCAGGCCGAGTTTTCCACCGAGATTTGCCGCGCGGCATTGTCGAATGTAATCTGGTAGGAGTAGCCCCCCACGTTTTCGGGCAGATTCACGCGGAGCTCAAAATCAGACCCGTTTGCGTAGACAGTATTTATGGCCGCCGCGAGCTTTTCGCCGACGAGCTTGGCTTCCAACCTAGCGCCCATCAACTCGGTCGCTTGTTTTCGACCCTCGTACATGTTCAGGAACGATGCCGAAATCAACAAGAGGAGCATCACCGCAAACAGCGCGTCAATCGAGAAAAACCCCTTATGATCCGATCCCATCATCCTACCTACCACGCGGCCTGATGTAAATGTAAATCTTCTTGTTAGCAAGGGCACTGCTGTTTATGTTTTCACGTATGCTGCCGTTCTCGGGCCACTCAACAATCACCGTGTATGTGCCAGTAGTGATGCCCGAAAGCGAGTGATAATTATCGACCTCGTACCGCAGGTTGTCCTCTACATTTTCAGTTCCTTTGGAGGTTTCGACTATTATCCTGAGCTTGTTCCCGATATTGTCGAGCTGCAGGGTCCAGCTCGTGTCCATCTGGAAGCTGACACTCTTCACCGCCCCCCGGCCGTTCGCGTAAACAGTGTCGATGGCTCCAGCGATAGCATCGGCGGCCGATCTCGCCTGGGAGAGGTAGAGGGAGTCCCTAGCGGCATCGCTGGCGGGAGTTATCATCTGCGCCATGGTCACCGATGCGAACAGCACGAGCGCGGTCGAAAAGACTAACAGATATTCGACTGCTGTTTGTCCCCTCATCTCATGCACTCCTGATAATTTCGTCAGAAACCACAATCCGCCGCGGGTACATGTGTCCAGGATTGTAACAATACGTCAGGGTTGTTCGATGAAGTGTCCTTTTGATGAGCGTTCCATGCGCTGAGCCAACTTTCAGGTTCTTGTCCTCAACGTGCAAGCAGTTCTCCTTTATCCAATTTTCCGCTCGCGCGTCGCCATTTTCATACCAACGGCTTGGAAGGAGGGTATCGACTATCACCACAGCTTCGCGTTTGTTGTCCAACGCGCCGTCGCCGTTCAAGTCGAGCCATATCTGGACATCGGCGCGACCATTTCTAGAAACGTTCTCATCGGTAGTATCTACTCCATCAACGTTGAGGTTTTCATAACCACCTATGTAGATCGCCACCACTCCTTTTGGAAGCCAGTACTCGATGACCTGCTTTGCCCCTGGGCCACTTGCGTAAAGGGTGTTCACCGCGTTCGCCAGAGTGTTGGCGGCCTCGCGCGCGTCCGCAAGTTTAGTCACCTTCTCGGCATCGGCGCGCGCTTTGTCGTACAACGGCATCGTGGTCACGGCCACTATGATGAGCAGCCCTGTTAACACGATCATGAATTCTATGCTCAGCTGGCCCCTCAACCTACCACACACCGAGTAAACGATGGAAATGGAAGTTAATTAGCTTGCGTTGTCAGTGGGCGTAGCCTATGTCCGCCCCCAACCCATGAAAAGTGGACACGAAATGGGAGTAAGCCGTCCCGAGCGCATCCGCGCCGTTTTTTATCGTCGTCTTTCCGTCGGCGAGGAGCCCCGCCACAACTAAAGCAGCGACGACAGCGTAATCGTCGTGTCCATCCACCCCACACCCCTTGAGCTCACAGGGCCCTTGGATGAGCAAACCATCGTGGCGCTCGAGCACCCTTGCCCCCATCCGATGTAGCTCGTGTGCGATTGCTGAGATGCGGTCGGACTTCATCTTCCTCGCCTCCACTGCGTTTTGGATGAGCGTCCTCCCCCTAGCCGCGCACGCGAGCACCGCCATCATTGGCAGGAGTTCTGGTCCCCATGATAGATCTAGTCGCGTTGCTCGAAGTTTCTGTCGCCCTTCCACATCAACATGTCTACCAGAGATGTGCAGCCTCACCCCGAACGATTTCATGGCTTGGAGGAAAGCAGCGTCCCGGTCGAATACTCTCTTCACGCCGCGAAGTTTGAGCCTAGAGTCAGTCAGGGCCGCCGCCGCGATGAATGGCGCCGCGCCAGCCAGTTCTCGTGGGACCTTATAGTTAAGCGCGCGGTATGGTTGGGTGGGAACTGAAATCTTACCTTTTCTCGCGGTTACCCTCACGCGCGCTTTTTTCATCAGTTCGGTAATCGATTCGAGCTGAAACGGTTGTTTGCCTCGCCCGAAAGAGAGCTCGACTTCCTTTTTAGCGTAGGGAGCTGGGAGGAGGACGGCGGGCAGATACCTTGCCTCGACCTCGCTGAGCTGTACCCTCCCGCCCCTGAGCCCTCCCCCGAAAACGACGAAAGGGGGGCTATCGTCGGGCTTCGTGGAATGAACATCAGCGCCCAGGTAACGGAGACCCATCAACAGCCCAAGCATGGAGCGCGAGCGCAATTGAACATCACCGTTAAGCACGGTCGGAGTTGGTGCAAGAACCGCGATCGAGGTGAGCAAGGAAAGGGCCGTGCCGGAGTTCTTGGCGTCGATGAAGTTCTGCGCGGGTTTCGGTTTCCCCCCGAGGCCCCATATGGTCCACTTTTCCTGCGTCCGCTTCACGGTGGCCCCCATGATCTCCGCGGCTTTCAGCATCACGTTGGTATCCTTCACCCGCAGCGGGGACTCGACGGTGCTCTTGCCCCCCGCTAGTATGGCGAGCGCACTTGCGAGCTGGGTGTGTAGTTTTGACGAAGGGAGCTCAATCTCCCCCGAAAGCGCGGTAGCCGGTTGGACTATCAAATCCATCATTTCACCTCAACTTAATGACTCTCAGTTTTCGAATGGATTCTTCGACGAGGGGCCTAATTTTCATGCTGTCCTCCAACCTCTGAATCTCCTTCGGTTTTACGACATTGCGGGGGGGCAGAAATGGACAAGCCCCACGGGTTCGCTGGGGTGGCTTTACAAAAATCTCGAGTTGTCTGATCTCGGCGCCGCTCATCCCCGCGAGGGGCCTTAAAACCGGTAACCCACAGGCCTCATCTATCAAGTTGAGGTTGGTTAGCTTCAGGGCGGCAAGTAGTCTAGCATCATCGCCTGTCACGATTGCCTCTCCTCCAACATGTCTGGCGATAGCTTCGGCCGCCTGCAGAGCGCTTCGCCTGTAGATGCAATAGGCGGCTCCGCCCGTGGCCACTTTGCTCAATGCGTCAAGCACTTTGCCAAAGGGAATGCTCCTCAGCTCGAGTTTAGGGTAAAAATCGGCGAGTTTCTTCGCAGAGGCTGTTGCGAGCTTCAGCGCCCTGCCATCAGCATGGTGGCGCGGATCGAAAAACACTGGAAACATGGCGCAACCCCGCTTTATCATCAGATAGGTCGCGACGACATCGTTGTGGTTTCCGGAGAAAAGCGCCACGGCACGGCCTTGGGTACCCACTGGGAGCCCGCCAGGCCCCTTCACGGTTTCGGTAAAGATGTAAGCATCATTTTCACGGATCTCCATGAAGATTTCACGATCTGGGGAGGAGAGGTTCACGCGGACACCTTTTATCTCAGAGAGGATGGCTGAGCCGACGTTGACGTTCACGTCTCTGCTGGAGAATGGATGCTTTCCAACCCTCGAGGTGCGGATAGCAAAACTCATGCCTGGGGCAAGGGCTCTTTTCGCTGCGTTTATCGCAGCGGAGCGGATTTTGTCTATGTGTGCGGAAACTTTCACAGATGGGCTAACTGACACTATGCCTGGGACCTTGGACAAGCGTTCCATGACTGAGGCTGCTGAGCTAGTGTCAATAAATATCCTGCCACGCGTTTTCCTGACCGAGTACTTCAACCCGCTTAGGGTCAGGTTAATATTGGAAACCAAGCGCCGCTCGAAGCGCCTACGCACGGGCTCGCTTTTCAAGACCAGCTCGCCGTAACGAACAATAATAGTTCTCATGAAATCTGATAATCTCATCTCAGCTTGAAGTTAAAAATTTCAACATTTTACCCAGCACATAATTTTCTCGCCCCGCGATTCAAACGCTTTATTTGCCCTTCGCCAAAGGTGCATCCTTTCCCAAAGTTTAATATTTACAGCCACCCTAGCAACGTTTCTCTACTGGAGGCAAGCCCACGCCCACGGCAGCGTGGCTGTGGCCCCGGCGAGATTCGAACCCGCATCTCACCCTGCGTCATGAGCTGTGCGAACGTTCGCAATCCCTCTTTTCATCGCTCCCGCCGAGGCTTTGGGTGGAGGTTCTTTATAAGGGGACAAAAATATCGAATAGAAGTTTACTCAGCGCTGTTTCAGTATCTTCGTTATCTTGATCGCAGCCGTCTGGATATCGGCCATGCTTTTTGCGCCTGCGCAGACTCCCTTGCCCGAGACGAACAGCAGCACCACGACTTTAGGTTCATCGAGCCTGAACACGAGCCCGGGGA
>JASEJC010000044.1 GCA_030016755.1 Candidatus Hodarchaeaceae archaeon
GTCGGCATGCCGGCGGAAAGGGACTTCATTGAGGATGTGGAGTGGTTGAGAGAACAGGGCGCAAAGAAGGTGTCTTTAAAAACTGGCGCATACCGAGCCGACGATGTCGCATGGACAATGAAGGTAGCATCGGATGCAAAGGTCGATTACGTGACTTTCGATGGGGCTGGGGGTGGAACGGGAATGAGTCCAGTCCCGATGATGAATGAAATGAGCACCCCCACGGTTTATCTTGAGGCCCAAGTGCTGAAGTGCGCTCAACTTTTGAGGAAAAAAGGTCGCCACGTTCCGGATATAAGCATGGCGGGAGGTTTCATAAACGAAACCCAGATGTTCAAAAGCATCGCGATGAGCAACTTTGGAGATGGACCGTTTGTGAAAGCGATAACCATGGCTCGGGCACCGGTTACCGCTGTGATGAAAGCGGCATACTTCCTCGAGCTCGCAGGTGAAAACAAGTTGCCGCGCGATTTCACCGAGCAATACGGCACGGATCCCTCCAAGTTTTTCATCACTCTCCCAGAGCTTCGGAAAAAATTGGGAAACAAGCTCGATGGAGTACCCCTCCCAGCCGTGGGCCTGTACACCTACTTGAGCGACCGAATCAAAGTAGGGCTTCAGCAATTGATGGCTGGCACCAGGAAATGGAGACTGAATCTGATAAATAGAAATGATTTGATCGCATTGACCGAGAGAGCAGCGAAAGTCACTGGGATCCCACTTGTTGAGGAAACTGAAACGGATGTAATCGAAAAAATCCTCTCTTAAAATGGTCCAAAAATCGCCAGTGTAAATTTCAATAATCCCGGAAAGTTCAAATAGGGTGAGGTTGGGAAATTATTTTGGGCGATGACGAAAAGAGGGTTACGTGAGCTAAGATGAACGGAACCTCCAGCCTGAGCCCACCTATTCCTGAAGGGTTACCTCGAGTTCCATCAGGTCGCGCGCCATTACCGTGTTGGGGAAAATCTTCTTCGCCTGCTCGAGCAGCACGGAGTCGTCATCCTCATAGCGGGGGCTCACGTGGATGAGGACGAGCTGGCGAACGTTTGCCTGCTTGGCTACCTCCGCCGCCTCACTAGGGGTCGAGTGGGCACTTTCAGCGGCCTTTTCGGCGAGTTCGTCGGCGAGCGTGCAGTCGTGGATGAGCACATCGGCGTCCCGGGCTAGCTCAATGATATGCTCACTGGGTCGCGTGTCCCCCGCGTAGACGATTTTCCTCCCAGGTCTCGGCGGCCCGATCACATCTTCTGGTCTCACAACGCGCCCGTCGCGGAGCTTGACGCTTTGCCCTGCTTTGAGGCGCGAGAAGTCGGGGCCAGGCTCGATGCCGAGGGCAGCTGCCCGTCCCGGGTCGAGGTGCCCCGGCCGTTCGTCCTCCACGAGCGCGTAGGCTAGGGAGGGCACCGGGTGGTCAACATCGGATGTCAGGATTCGATATCCCTCGCGACGGAGATCGTCTCCGGGCCTCAGCTCGCGAACCTGGATATCGAAGGTGAGGGTGTAGATGGGGACGCGCAAGTAGCTCTCTATCCTCTCGCGTTCGCCCGCAGGGCAGTAGATCTCGAGCGGCCGCGTGCGGTTCATCAGCGAGAGAGTCTGGGCCAGCCCGGCTAGGCCGAGGAAGTGGTCGCCGTGGAGATGGGTTATGAAGATAGCGTCGAGCTTCATGGGGCTGAGGTGGGCTAGGGCCATCTGCCTTTGGGTCCCTTCCGCTACGTCGAACAGCAGGAGTTCTCGGCCGCGCTTCAGGGCTATCGCCGGGAGCCCGCGCTTGACGGTCGGGATGCTGCCGCTCGTGCCGAGAAAAACTAGCTTCATCCTATTTCCTCCTGAACACGTAGATCCGCCGCGTCAGGCTCCGGTGCACCCGCTGCTCGTGTTTTTCAATTGTCCGCAGCCCGGCCCCGATGGCGATGTCATCCAGTTCAAGCTCGGCAGGCGAGGTCACGCAGATGTAGCCCTTGCGCTTGAGCACCCCCGCCATAGACGGCAGCGCCTCGCGGTAGAGCTCCTCAAGCTTGACCCCGCCCGTCGTTGCCTGGCGCCCGTAGGGGGGATCTGTTGCGATGGCATCGACCTCCAGCGCAGGCAGCTTGCGGGCATCCCCGACCATGAGCTGGAAATCTGATATCCCGCTTGCCTCGAGGTTGCGGCGGGCCCCATCTATCATCTCCCGCTCGATGTCGACACCGATCAGTTTCGCCCCAATCAGCCCAGCCTCAAGCAAGATCCCGCCGACACCACAGAACGCGTCGAGGAGGGTGCCATTGCGAGGGGTTCGGGCCAAGTTGACCATACATCGGGCAAAAGCTGGCGGGAGTGTGCTTGGGTGGAAGGCCGGCCTCAGGGTGGGGCGGCGCTTGGTGAACTGATTTCGGTCGACCCTTGCGGCGGTTATCCCGAAAACGCACTTATCACCTGTCAGTACCCCCAATAGCTCCACATCCGGGTGCGCCAGGTCTACCTCGAACTCGATTTCCTCCGCGACGATGCTGGCGAGCCTCTCCGAGAGCCCAAGCGTGTTGATGTCGGGTGCGCTCCGCTTCACGCGCTTGACGTGGACGGCGAAGCTCTTTCCGTGCGGGATCAGGTCGACTATGTCAGAGCTCCCCACCGCCTCCAGTATCTCATCCTCGGTTGCGCCCGAGGTGCATAAGTGGAGGCAGATCCCCCGGCACATCGCGAGGCGGGAGGCGAGGGCCTCGGGGTTGGCGCGGGTCTCAGCTACCAGCACTTGGTCAAGCTGCTCCACCACCTTGAACGCACGGTGCTCGGCCTTGATCGCCGCAGCGGCCTCAGCAGCCGGGAGCGTCGGGTGCTCGCCCGAAAGCAGGAACATCAGCCTCTGCATGCGAAAACCCTAGTGGATTGCTTTCGCGATGAGTGGGGCGACCGAGACCACGCTGACTTTATGCTCGATGGTATCGGTGGCGATCACCCGCTTGACCCCCGCTGCCCTGAGCCTCTGCAGGGCCTTCCCCGCGAGGACAGGGTGGGTGCAGGCGGCGTAGATGTTGCGTGCCCCCTGCCGCCGGAGGATTTTTGCAGCTTCCACGATCGTTCCTCCCGTGCTGATGATATCGTCGACTATCACCACATCTCGTTTGGCGACATCGAGGCGTTTCGGCTGGGTGACTACCTTCTCAGGGCTGATCCTCCGCTTCTCCAAGTAATCGTGCTCGGCTCCCAGCTCCAGCGCGACCCGCTTGGCACGCTCGGCCGCCCCCTGGTCTGCCCCGAGGATGGCCGGGTCTTTGAGCTTGAGCCGGCTCAGGTACTGGCTCAGCAGAGGCATCGCGGTGAGATTGTATGCGGGGATTGAGAAGTTTCGGACCGTTTCCTCCTCGTGTATGTCCACGGTAATGAACTCGTCAGCCCCAGCATTGCTGATTAACTTGCTCACCGTGCGCAGGCTTATGGCCTCCCCGGGCTTGAACCGCTTATCCTGGCGGGCGTAGGCCAGATAAGGGACGACGGCCGTGACGCGCCTAGCCCCCAAGTCCCTGACGGCATCGAGCAGGAAGCACAGCTCAACCAAGTTATCATTCTGGGGGGAGCAGGTTGACTGGACGACCACCGCATGCTCCCCCTTGAGCTCGGCCCCGATCCGCAGGTAGAACTCGCTGTCAGGGAAGCGCCAGAGCTCCGGCCTGACGAGCTGGCATTTGAACTGCTTCGCCACGCGGGCCGAGAGCTTTGGCGAGGCAGAACCACTCACGACTATCATGTCGACCCCTTCGCAATCCTTTTGACAAACCTCTTTAAATAATTGTAATTGGTGCCCAAATGTGGCGAGTTTTCAGGCCTGACGCGGCTGCTGTGCTCCGCGATGAGAAGGCGCGCAAGTCCCTCGGGCGCTATTTCGCGGTGATGGAGGACAAGCTTCCGGCCCGCTTCTTGGTGTGCAAGCGCGTTGGAGTAAAGGCTGGCCTCCCGGCGAGCGATGAGGAGCTCTGGGAAGCTCACGAGCGCGGGCTGAAGGAGTTCCGCGGGCTGCTTTCGCGCGTCGATGCGGGCAAGGCAAAGCTCGAAGACCTAGTGCGGCCCGAGGTTTCCCTCCTCGATTTGAAAGTGGAACTTGCAAAAAGAATTTTAAAATCCTGCCACTTCTGCGAGCGGCGATGCGGGGTTGACCGGACGGCAGGCGGACGGGGGGTTTGTGGAGTAGGAGAGAAATCGCGGATAGCATCAGAGTTTATGCATCACGGCGAAGAGCCAGAGCTTGTACCAAGTTATACAATTTTCTTCAACGGTTGCACGTTCAAGTGCCAATACTGCCAAAACTGGGACATCAGCCAGTTCCCAGAGGCTGGCGTGGAAGTTTCACCGCAGGCACTGGTCAAGCTCGTCGAGGGTGCCCTCTTCCCGGGCACCCTCG
>JASEJC010000045.1 GCA_030016755.1 Candidatus Hodarchaeaceae archaeon
TGTTCAGCCCAGTGGTACATATCGGCTGAAAAGTTCCAATCCATCTAGCGTTGGGGCGCCTATGCATGGCATTGATTTTTTTAGTGCTTAAGGAAAGCTTATCGCGTTGTTTGGGCAGGCGGCTTCGCATGCCCGGCATTCGATGCAGGCATCGGCATTCGCAACAACGCATTTTTTACTTTTTATCTCGAGCACGTTCGCGGGGCACACCTCAATGCACGAGCCACACGCATCACACTTTTCTGCATCCACCACCGGAGGCACTATTTCACACCTCCCTTTTGTTGTTTGAGTAAATTACTTATATATCCTGCTATTCGGTTGCGGAGGGGCTTGCTCCCCAGTTTCAAGAGCGCATCTAGAGCCTGACAGTTCTGTTTGAAATCGGTCGAAAACTTGTCGGGATATTGCTCAAGTAGCCTTCGCGCCGCGCGCTTTATGTACAGCGACTTTACCTTTCCCAATTTTTTCCCTCCGCTCGCTTGGCTTTATCTGGCGACCCAAAAAGCTTTTCTTGGTTAGCCAACGCTCCTCGCCAGCTGTAATGCAAGCTCAGCTACTTCAAGAGGAGAACGCCCAAGCAACCTCATCATAGCTTCCTTGCCAGGAGCGCCTCGATCAAAAATCACCTGCGGCACTTTTCCGGCCCTTTTTATCGCTTGCTCGGTCCCCCAAACCATCGTCTTAACACCCCTGGGCTCCCTGCTACGTTCAAACGTTCCGATGGTGAGCCCAAGGTTCCTGCACGCCCGCAGGACATCGGGGGAATACCGTATATTCAAGCCAGCGCGAATCTTGGGGTCATGCTGCATCGCGGTAAGCACGATGTTAGCGACATGCTCAGAGCCGCCAAATTCCGGAAAACCCGTCAAGCGCGCTCGTCCACCGGATTTCACTATCCTGCCCGAAAGCCCGACCACATCGGAAGTCTTCTCCGCACCCGGTAGAGCCATCACGATGTTGGAGCCAACCTCGGGCAGAAGCTCGACGAACTTCGGATTCTCGACCAAGAGCTTTGCGGCCTGCCACACCTCTTCAAGTGAGCGGCCCTTCTCTGCGCTCAACAACAGCGCCGCCATCTGATTGACCGGCTCGAGGCCTTCCCCAACCCTCAACCTAGTTTCGATCGCCCCCTCCACGAATTCCTTCGCCCTGGCGATCGCGTAGTTCAAGCTGGCCCCCTTGGCGAGTTCTGCGGTTATGGCGGAAGCAAAAGAACAACCCGTGCCGTGGGTTGGTCCGCCGGCGATCCTCGGTCCTTTGAACTCCTTGAATTTTCCATCGGAATACAGGAAATCAACAACCTCCCGTCCTTTCAGGTGCCCGCCCTTGATGAGCACAGCGCGGGGGCCAAGTTTGGAGATCGCGCGAGCGGCCCTTCGCACGTCAGCTCTCGATTTGATCTTGATGCCGGAGAGCCTTTCCGCCTCAGGTACATTTGGGGTCACCAATTCGGCGTGCTTCAGTAACCTGACTAGTGCGGCCAAAGCATCCTCGCGAAGTAGGGGCGCTCCGGTGGCAGCCACCATCACGGGGTCCACGACAAGGCGAAGCTTGTATCGCTTGGCTCCAGCTTCCACAGCCCGGATTATTCCGGCGCTGCCCAGCATCCCGGTCTTCGCCCACTCCACATCGAAATCTCGCATTACCGTGTCGAGCTGCTGAGTCACGAACTCTGGGGGAAGCTCGAAGGTCGCCTCGATGCCGCGGGTATTCTGTGCGGTGACCGCAGTCAGGACGCAGAGCCCGTGGACCCCGAGTGCTGAAAAAGTTTTTAGATCGGCTTGGACTCCCGCTCCTCCGCCCGAGTCGGAGCCGGCGATGGCAAGGGCACATGGCACCTTCATAAGGGTACCCCTAACAAGTAGGTTGGGCGGGCATCGACTATTTTTAACTTGATGAAATCGCCCGGCTTCGCATGTCTAACTATCGCTGGTTTGTAGTTCGGGAGCCTCGCTACGTAGCCTCCCTTTTTCCCTGGCTCCGTCACAAGTCCTTCGGCCATTCGCCCGACGTAGTGCTGGTTCAGCTCATATCCGATCGCGCGGCAACGCGAGGCTAGCATCCTCGAGCGCTTGGCCACCTCCCGTCCGTCTACTTGGGGCATACGGGAGGCATCGGTGCCCGGCATGGGTGAAAAACGCGTGAGGTTCACCTTGTCCGGCCTTGCCTCCTCGATGAGCTCACACGTGTGCATGAACTCTCGCTCCCCTTCGCCCGGGAAGCCCACGATGATGTCGGTGGCGAGATACAGGTCCTCGAAGCGCTCCCTGAAAGCTCTCACTATTTTCAAAAAATCATCGGCCGTGTAATCCCTACGCATGGCGGAGAGCACGTCATCGTCCCCGCTCTGAACCGGGAGATGCAGGAACTTGTAGATTTTATCGCTCTCGTATGCCTCGAGCAGCCCCGGTAAAATCCGCTTCACGAACGATGGGTTCATCATACCTATCCGAACCATGAATTTTGATTCGATCGATGAGATTTTTTTCAGGAGCGATGGCAGGTCCGCGCCGATATCGAGCCCGTAGGCCGCCGTGTCCTGTGCGGTCAGCAGGATCTCTCGATATCCCACCCCAATCGCATTTTTGATCTCCTCGGTGAGCGAGTCCAGCGAATAACTGTGCAATCTCCCCCGGGCAAACCGCACCGAGCAATAACTGCAGTTCGAGCGGCAGCCCTCCGCAATCGCTACAATCGCGCTCACCTCGCTGAATCGGGCTTTCGGCATGCGGGGCCTTTCGAAAGGCCCACTCTCAAGCACCCTAATGCCCGATTTGCCCTGAGAGATTTGCTCGAGGATATCCCCTATCGAATTGAGAGACTTGTTCGAGATCACTCCGGCGAAAGTACCGAGACGCTCAACCGATGGCAAATCTATGAGGGGGAGACATCCCGCAACGATTATATGTTTGCCATCCAATTTCTGGAGCTCCTCGAGCCGTCGAAGCACTCGCTTCTGGGTTGGCCCCTTGACCGCACAAGTGTTCACAATAACTACATCGGCCTCCGCTAGGCTCGAGGCCCGCTCGTGGGCGGCTTCGATCAAGCGCCCCAGCATCAGCTCGGTGTCGCCCCGATTCATCGTGCAGCCGTAGGTTTCGCAGTACACACGCATGTTATCAACTTTTATTTAGACTTCGGGGCAATAAAATCAGAGGATGCCATGCGAAAAATCCAGCTCACGCTAATACAGATAGACAACTATGGGCCCTGGACGGTCACCCCAAAGCCGCGCAGGGAGGCCGAGCTCCAGAGCCTACAAGCTGAGCTGTTTGCGGAGCTTGAGAAACAATTTAGCGCACGCAAGGGACTCGTCTTCCCCACTAGGTTCGACAACATGATGGCCGTCACCAACGGCATCTCGTTAGAAGAGCACCGCTCGATCCTGCAAGCAGTTAATAAAAAATTCCCAGTTACCGTGAGCATGAGCATAGGGACAGGCCCAACGCCCTACGAGGCGCAGGTCCAGGCGACCCTTTCCCTACAGCACGCTGGGAGCAGTAGGTCGGCTGGGAGGAAAGGGGTCCTTGTCGGCGCCTGCGTTGGTTCGAGTGATGAGGACTGGGTACAAATCGCGCATATGGACGTGAACCACTCCGCGCTGATTACGGACAGCGAGCCGATTTACGACACTCACACCTTGCTGCAGAAAACCCACCTCGCCCTGATCTCCTCGCTGCTGAGGAGGAAAGCCCTAGTTTTTTACACAGGGGGCGACAACTTTATGGCCGCCTCGAATGGCATTGGTGCGCAGGAGTTGGCGGATGTATTCTCAGAGGTAAAACGTGAGTTGGGCGTCGAGCTCAAGGCAGGGGTGGGTGCCGCGAGAACTGCTGAATTGGCGGCGGCATTGGCGAGCGACGGGCTCCACGAGATCCGAAAGGACCTAGTGAAAGAGCACATTGTTTATAAGGTTGGATAATCTTCGGTCGGGAAAAACCCTATACCCTCACCCAAAACCTTAAATACTTGGCTGGATTATAGCTGGATTGTAGCTGGATGGTGAAGGGGGGAAGGAGGGATGATGGTGACCGATGAGGAGAATCAAGAACTTATTGAAAAGCGTTGTGAGAGATGCGGGCTTAGAGGTTATTACGTCGAAAATGGTCTCTGCCTCGATTGCATGGAGGCAGAGCTCAGGAAAAATGCTGATCTTGTTCTGCCGGCTTTAAACGGAAACAACCACCTGAGGGGGAGGTTGCACGGTGGTTGAGAAAAAGGGTGAAGTTCGTGTTTTTGTTGATGGGCTTTATCTCAAAGTCATTGACGACCTCATCAGCACGGGATACGGCACAAACCGCAGCGAGGTCGTCCGCAAGATGGT
>JASEJC010000046.1 GCA_030016755.1 Candidatus Hodarchaeaceae archaeon
TGCAGTCCTTTATCCAGACCGTGCTGAAGTTAGGGGAGAAAATCAAGGACGCGAAACAGATTCTGGGAATGCTCTCAACCTCGAGAGCACAACTCAGAAAAATGATGAAAGGAGGTGCAGCGCCGCTGCTTACAGCTTTAAAGGCTTAAATTGCCAAAGTTCAGTTCATACTTAAAACTTGGTCCTCCTCATCGCTGCTGTCGCGAGTTCGTGGGCGATGCGGAGCGGCTCGGGCAGGCGATGGTTGCGCGTGGTATCAAGCGTGATTTTGATGGCTGTCTTGAGCGAGAGCTTGTGCCCGATGCTCACATAAACTGGCTTCGCATCGGATTGCGTCCTAACTACTGCCCCGATGATTTCCTTGCCATCTTTCAACCAGGTGTACGAGCCAATCCGCTTCGGCGGCATGTGGGCCTCGCCGCATAGCCTCGATTTCGCGACCCCCAAGGCTGGCCTATCGAGCATAACCCCGAGGTGGCACGCTAGACCAGCACGCCGAGGGTGAGCGAGCCCTTGGGCCCCGACCATGTAAACATCTGCTTCTAGCCCCTTCACGGCCTCCAGCATCCCCTCCAGCTCTCGGAATGCGAGGAAAGTTGGGATGTAGGGGAACCTCAGCCCTACCTTGATGGCCCTACGATTGAGCACTTCCAGGCTCCGGTAGTCGAGCACCGCGCAGGCGGCGTAGGCGAGGTTACCCCGTGCGAAAGAGATGTCGCACCCCGCTATCGTTTCGAGTTTCTTGAATCGATCCCGTCGGTCGACCCGCTTCGCTATCTGCTCCTGAATGCGGGTGAGCTCATCCAAGTCAAACCTCGGGGGACGCAGGATTGGTAGCATAGGGGGCCCGATAGAGCTTTGCGCATGGGCTTTTAATTTTGAGCACCAATTAGATTTGATAGCATGAGGGCTAAGGGACCGAAGTGCAAGCTCTGCAACAAGAAAATCCAACTAATGAGTTACGACGCCACCTACATCAAAGTGGTAAAACCTGGGGAGGCGAGGGCTAGCTTTATCTGCTGGAGCTGCGCTGAGCGTATGTTCGGCGAGAAGCTAAAGGAGCTTTAGGGGGCTGGCGATGGCGACCCCGGAAGATCACGCTCTCACCTCGCTGGCGATAAAGCGCCGGGGAAAATTCGTCGATCTCCCCCACATACAGGAGAAGGTGAGCCGCGACTCGGGGCGGAAGTTCTCGGAGGCTGAAACCAAGGGGTTTCTCGACTCGCTCATCAAGCGGGGCTTGATCGAGGAGCGCGCAGGGGAGTACGCGATCACGGATGCTGGCCGTAAATATTTCGAGAGCCGATGGCGCCAGATCGCGGGGGAGCTCAACCAAGACTACCTCAAAGTCTACCGAGCAAAGCAGTACTATCCTCACGTTGTTGATGCTCTGCTGGAATTCTGCCGCGACCGGTGGGTTTCGGTGTTCAGGCTTTTCACTGGGCGCGCTTGGCTGCAGCGCAAGCTTGGGCCAAAATACATCACGATAAAGAGTGCGAAGGATGTTGAGAAATGGCTCGATGTGCACGGGATTGACTTCATCCCATACATCCACCGCGTGAATAGCGACCGCCCAGACTGGCTCGTAATCGATTTTGATGCGGGTGAAAAAGTGCCGATGGAGAAAACAAAACAAGTCGTCCAGGAGGCGCACGAGGTACTTTACGGATATGGAATAGAGCCGGCTATCAAATTCAGCGGCTCGAGGGGTTATCAGATCTGGGTACAGTTTAAGCCACACAAGCTTTCAAGCGATTACCGGCCCAAACAACTCAAGACCGAGCGAAGGGAGCGAAATTACTTCAGTTTCTATGCCGACATCGTGCGGTTCATCGAGTCGCGCGTGGCTGAGAAGCTGCCTGGGCTGACAACAGCAGAGACTGCAAAAAAGGAAGCGCGGGCAGACAGGATCTTGTTCGACGCCTCAATAATCAAACCCATGGGCGACGTTCGGGCACCCTACTCGATGCACTTTAAAACTGGGCTGATTTCGATGCCCTTGGAGCTGAAGGAGCTGAAAAAGTTCGAGCCCGGGCAGGCAGACCCCGAGCTTGTGGCGGAGCGCTACGAAAAACGGGGCAATGAGTTCAAGCTAGAGCCAGTTGACGGCAGCGAATTCTTTGAGGAAGTGGTGAAGTGGTGCATGCGCTGAAGGACAAAAAATCGCAACACCCTGTTAGAGTTTGAATAATTCCAGCGCTTCCCGGCCCCGCTCCGTCGGTTTTAAGCGAGCGTCGAGGTATCCTAGAATCTGAAGCCTCGTGATTTGTCCCTTGGCCACGACCAACGGTACGCCGGCGTCGGCTGCAGCTCGCTCCAACGTGCCTCCAGCGTCCAAACTTCGCATAATTGCCTTGCCAACCTCGCCTACCAGCATTTCGTCTGCCAACCTTTGCTTGAGCATGGGGTCTATCCCGGGCCGCGCGAGGATTCGCTCAAGGAGTTCCGGCCCCGGGTTCGCATTATACTTTTTTGCCAGCCCCCTCTCACAAATTTTCGAACCCGCTATCGCAGACCTCAAGCAATCCAAGTCTCTAGCAAACTCAAGCAAGTCCTTGTAACGCCCCGCTCGAGCCTCCGTCCCGATCCCTAAGCTACTTCTGAGGGCCTCGTTTGCCTCCTGCGTCCTCCTTAACTCCTCACTTAACGCGCTGATTTCCCTCTGCAGCCTGCGTTGCCTGGAGACACCGCCTCCGCCGAAAAGAATCATGCCCATCAGGAGGATGATTATGGCCACCAGGAAGGCTACGATCCACATTTTTCCGCCACTCCAATCTACACGCCTGGTGATTTAAAAGTCGTGGGGTATTCGGTGGGATCACACTAAACCTTATTTTGGGGCGCCCGATACTCACCCTAGGTGACCGCGTGTTCATCGAAGAGCTCCGCTGCCTGAAGTGCGGGCACAGTCACGCGCCGACGAAGGGGCTTTACATCTGCAAGCGATGCGGGGGCAAGCTCGATATCCGCTACGACTACGAGGCAATCTCTGAGAAAATTGGGAAAAAAGAGCTCGCCAAACGTCCAAGAGGAGTGTGGAAGTACTTTGAACTTCTGCCCCTCACAAGCAGGAAAAACATCGTGACGCTGGGCGAAGGTGGGACCCCGCTCCTCGAGGCAAAAAATCTGGCCCGCAAATTCAAGCTCAAACACCTACTGCTCAAGGATGAGACCCGCAACCCGACCGGATCCTTTAAAGACAGACCTATGAGCGTCGGGGTCTCGAAGGCGGTCGAGTTCGGGGCGAGGGCTGTTGTTTCTGCATCGAGCGGGAACGCGGCCATCGCTCTCTCGGCATATGCGGCGAAAGCGGGAATCAGGTGCTACACCTTCGTCCCTGTGGGAGCGTCCGCCAGCAAGCTCGCCCAGCTGTTGATGCATGGAGCCCGCGTGGTAAGGGCGCCCGCTAGAGGGAAAGGCGACCCGACCTACAAGCTCATGCGCGAGGCTTGGCAGCGCTTTGGATGGCACCCGATACCGAGCGCGGGAGCCTTCAACCCATACCAGCCCGAAGGCTCGAAGACGATTTCGTACGAGATTTGTGAACAGCTGAGGTGGGAGGTGCCCGACTGGGTGGTGGTGCCAGTTGGGGCCGGGACCCTCCTCTCCGGCAACGCTAAGGGTTATCTTGAGTTCGAGCGGCTTGATCTGATCAAGGGGATGCCACGGCTCGCAGCCATTCAAGCTGAAGGGTGCGCGCCCCTCACCAAAGCATTCAAAGAGGATACTCCACCACACGAGATCCCCACTTGGCCAAACCCGAAAACAGTGGCGGGAGGGCTGGTGGACCCTTACCCGTGGGACGCTGACACCGCGCTCCCCGCAATCAAGCGCTCCGGGGGGACTACCGAGGCGGTGAGCGACGCGGAGATTCTGCAGGCCCAAAAAATGTTAGCTAGGCTGGAAGGGGTGTTTGCCGAGCCTTCCGGGGCTGCTGGGCTGGCCGGACTCAGAAAACTCCTTGATGCTGGAACCGTTGACTCCTCGGACGTGATCGTGGTCGAGGTGACGGGCGGCGGGCTGAAGGACGTGAAAATCGCGATGCAGCTGGCCGAGAAACCCTCCGTAATAGAACCAGAACTTGAGCAGCTCAAGCGATTGTTAAGGTAAATCAGGACTTTTGCCCGCCTGCTTTTTCAGCCCCAAAAACAGGAGGGTGTAAGCAATGGCGCTCGGGGGGCCGACAACTATCATGGCCACCAAAAAACCAACTTGTGGGATTTGTG
>JASEJC010000047.1 GCA_030016755.1 Candidatus Hodarchaeaceae archaeon
AGCGAGCGGTAAAGAAATTGTGGCGGGACAAGGGCTGGTACGAGATAGTGGCGCCGCCGATGTTTGGAAGCACCAAAATAGGGGAGACCCCGGCGGTCGACCCGCGCCAGCTCCCAGGGCGAGTCTTCGAGACCACCTTGGGTGACCTGATCGAGGACTTTTCGAAGTCGCACATCAAGCTCTACTTTCAGGTGAAGGGCCTCGAGGAGAATCGGGCGGCGACAGCTTTCGTTGGGCACGAGATGGCTCGCGACTACGTCCGAAGCCAGATCAGGCGCAGGGTGGGAAAGGTGGACGACATCGCCACCGTGGTCACCCAGGACGGCTACAGGTTGAGGCTGAGCTCGATGGTGGTGACCCTCAGGCGGGCCCAGAGCTCCAAGCTCGAGGCGATCCGGATGGACATGCGGAAGGTGGTGGAGGCCCGGGCCCGCGAGCGGACCTTCGACCAGTTTGTGCAGGAGGTCGTGCTGGGGAAGCTGTCCGCGGACATCTACAAGGAGGCCAAAAAGTACTGCCCGGTCCGCAGGGTCGAGGTCTATAAGAGCAAGGTTCTGGGCGGCCCCGCTTAGGCGGTTCTCATGGGGAAGCTTTTTGGCACCTCTGGCGTCCGTGGCGTGGTTGGTGAGCAGGTCACCCCGGAGCTGGCGATAGACCTTGGGTTAGCCCTAGCGACCCACCTTGGCAATTCTGGCAGCGTTGTCCTAGGTAAGGATCCGCGCACCTCAAGCGACATGCTCGAGAGCTGCCTTATTTCGGGCCTGCTCTCGGGCGGCTGTGACGTAAAGCGTTTGGGCATTGTCCCTACGCCGGTGGTCAGCTTTGCAGTTCGCCACTTGGGTGCTGAAGCTGGGGTGATGATAACAGCATCCCACAACCCTCCGGAGTACAATGGGATCAAGTTCTGGGATTCAAGCGGGATGGCATACACCTCCGAACAAGAGGAAGAAATTGAGGCGATTTATTTCGGAAAAAAACTGAGCCCCGTGGCATGGGACAAGATAGGCGAGGCCGAGAGCGTCGACGTCATCCAAGCCTACATGGAAAAAATTACAGGCGCCGTTTCGTTGAGTAAGAGCTACAAGGTGGTGGTCGACTGCGGCAATGGGGCTGGCGCGTTGGTCACGCCTTACCTGCTCCGAAAGCTGGGCTGCAAAGTGGTAACATTGAACTCACATCTCGACGGCTTCTTTCCGGGACGTGGGCTCGAACCCTCACCCGAGAACCTAGGGGAGCTCTGCGAGGTGGTGAAGTCGGTTGGCGCTGACCTCGGCATCGCGCATGATGGAGATGCGGATCGAGCCGCAGCTGTCGACGAGATGGGGAGGGTTGCGCAGCCCGACAAGCTCTTGGGGCTAATCTCGGCTCACCAGCTCAGGAGGAAGGGGGAGGTCGTGGTGACCACCGTTGATGCCTCAAGCGTTGTTGATAATTGTGTTGCCGAGCGAGGCGGCAAGGTGGTGCGCACGCGGGTCGGCGACGTCAGCGTGGCGGCAGAGATCAAAAAGCACCGCGCTGTCTTCGGCGGGGAGCCGAGCAGCGCCTGGATTTTCCCCGGAGTTC
The DNA here is from genome assembly GCA_030016755.1 of Candidatus Hodarchaeaceae archaeon. Taxonomy (GTDB): domain Archaea; phylum Hadarchaeota; class Hadarchaeia; order Hadarchaeales; family Hadarchaeaceae; genus JASEJC01. The sequence continues at coordinate 1,564 of JASEJC010000047.1, forward strand.
ACCTAGCGCCGGATGGGCCCCTCGCTGCGGTCAAAATTTTGGAGATGCTTGATTCGACAGGTAAAAAGCTCTCCGAATTGCTCGACGCATTGCCCGAGTACCCAACAGTCAGGCAAAAGGTGCCGTGCCCAAATGAGCGAAAGGCAGGGGTTATGAAAAAACTTGTCCCCATGTTAAAGAAGGAATTTCCGGGTGTTGCCGAGGTGCTGACGATAGATGGCATCAGGCTCGGGCTCAAGGACGGGTGGGTGCTGGTCAGACCATCGGGGACGGAGCCTTACATTCGTGTGACCGCTGAGGGGAAGGCTCCAGCACGGGCGCGTGAGATGGCTGGTAAGGCCGTGAAAGTTTTGAAAGCAGTAGTCGGGACCAGCTCCTGAAAGTGCTATTAAACTAGCGGCTAAAGTTTACAAGGTGATTAACTGCGCAAGTTGGCCGCGCTCGGGCTATCCCTGCTCGTGATGTTTTTAGCTTCACCCTCAATCAGTGCCCAAGCTGAGGAGGCAGCCGTCTACACCACCACAATGAATTACCAAGTTACAAACAATGGACCAGGTGTAGCTATGAACGCGAGGATGATAATTTACCTTTTTGATAACATCTCGGGGTGGGCCGAACAGACTGTGCTCAGCGAGAACATTCAAGGGGTTTCCACCTTCCTGTCCGATATCGAATCAACCGCTGATAACCGGTGGGTGAGGGTTTCGGTCGGTGATCTGATGGTCGGCGAGTCCAGAACGGTGACAGTGACTCAGGTGCTGAAGATAAAAAGTGTTGATTTTTCAATAAACCCAAACAACGTTGGCACCTCTTACCCCCCAGAAACACTTGATCACATTTCATCGGTGGCTGGGCTGTTTGAAAGCGACGACGAGAGTATCTCAGCACTGGCCCATCAGCTGACCGATAACACTGAGAACCCGTACTATAAGGCGAGACAAATTTTCGATTTCGTGATGCACAACCTCCGATATAGTGAACAAACGACAGAGCATGGTGCTCTCTGGGCCCTCCAAACGGGCGTCGGGGATTGCACCGAGTTTTCAAACCTTTTCATAGCTCTAGCGAGAGCGGTCGGGATTCCAGCCAAGGCGGTCGCGGGCTATGGTTATAACCCAGCTAAGAATACAACTGAAGCGAGGTTGCTCGGCCATACTTATTCAATTTTTTACCTACCAAATTACGGATGGGTTCCAGCAGATGCTGTGTGGCCCTTACACATCGGCTCGTTCGGCGAGATGGATTACGCCCACATAGCTGGAGCCACCACCGGGGGCGAGGGAGTAGTCAGAGGCGGGACTATCTACTGGCCTGGCCCTGGTACAGTCAAAGAACCCTACATAACACATTCCGGGCAGCGGCCCAGTGTTGATTTCACTTGGGTGGGCGGTACCATTACGCCCGAGATCTTGGTCGACGCTAGCCTACAGACGTCCTCACCGATTCAAAATGATGTGCTGACCCTGACGATGACGGTTAAAAATTTGGGGCGAAGTTTGGCCAGCAATATCACGGCGGAGCTCGAGGTGGACCCGACCTACTTCGAGATAATCACTCCGCCGCAGCGGAAAGCCAGTCTCGCGAGTGGGGGGCAGTGGGCGACGACTTTCGAGGTGCAGCTGAAGGAGGGCGCGTACGGCAATAGGCACACCTTAACGTCGAAAGTTACCTACGACAGCTCCTATGGGGATATCAGTGGAACATTTCTCGCGAAGGGGAAGACACCAATTTCGATTCCCGCAAAGCCGGCCGTGCCTCAGCAAGTTTACGACATAATGCTATTCGCGCTGATTGGGGTATTGGTGGGTGCAATCGTGGTTGCGGGCATAACTCTCGCCCGGCGATGATTTTTATAACCAATGCACTAATCTAGTTGTGATACCGATGTATGCATTCACGGGTACGGTTGTTGGTGTGCGCTGCAAGGACGGCATCGCCTTGGCCTCGGACACCCGGGGCGCGGCTTACTATTTGGTGCTCAGCAAGCGGGTCCAGAAGATCTTCAAGCTCGAGGAACGGATAGGGGCGGCGATCTCCGGGAGTTCGGGCGACATTCAGAGTTTGGTGGGACTGCTTCGAGCGGAGGCTAACCTCTACCGGCTCTACCACGAGCGCTCGATTTCTACAAAGAGCTTGGCCCAGATGGCGTCGAATCTCCTCCACGGGCGCAGGGTCTTCCCCTACATCGTGGCTGGCGTGATATCAGGATTCGATGATGATGGGCCGCGCCTTTATTTCCTGGACCCGGTGGGGGGAAAGCTAGAGGAGGAGAAGTTCGCGAGCGCCGGGACGGGATCGACGGTGGCTTACGGGGTGCTCGAGCAAAGCTATCGCGATGGTATGAGTTTGAGCGACGGGGCTAAGCTGGCCGCGCAGTCGATTCGAACGGCAATCGAGCGGGATGCGGCGACGGGGGACAAGACCGTAGTTGCGCTCATCGACGAAAAGGGCTACCGCGAGCTCTCTGAGGATGAGGTAGAGAAGTTACTCAAGTGATTTTTCGGGGGCAATGTGTCCTATTTAGGACACGCCAGTTAGGTGTCCTATTTGAGACATTTCTTTGCATTGAGCTTCAGCCAATTGTCCTATTTAGGACATC
>JASEJC010000048.1 GCA_030016755.1 Candidatus Hodarchaeaceae archaeon
CTGAAATTCACCCCATCACCCGATCCGCGTCATCAGGACCTCGAAGCCCTCTCGCTTGATCGCTCGCGCCACTTGGTCCTGCAGGTCCTTCCCGGGGGTGAGCGCGACCATGTTCCCCCCGAGACCCCCTCCTGTCATCTTAGCCCCATATGCACCGTTCGCGCGGGCCAGCTCCACCAGCTGGTCGAGCTCCTTGCACGAGACCTCGATGGCCTGCAGCTGCCGGTGGTTCTCGTCCATGAGCTTCCCAACCGCCTGGAGGTCGTAATCCAGCAGGGCCTTCCTCGCCATGTAGGCCAGCTCCTTCGCCTCGTTGAAAATCTTCTCGTACTTTCCAGGGTACCGCTCCTTCCGCTCGCGGACCCCGGCGACGGCTGCCTTGGTGTTGGCGACGAGCCCTGTGTTCCCCATCACCACCTCGATGGGGCGCTTGATCTTTAACCGCTCGATAACGTTCGGCTCCCCCCGCACGAACCAGATCAATCCCCCATAAGTCGCCGCGGTGTTGTCGATTCCCGAGGGAGTGCCGTGGTAGCCCTTCTCCCCCTCGTATGCCAGCTCGTTTATCCGGTCATCTGAGAACCCAAGCTTGAACTCGTCCGAGAGGGCCCGAGCGAGAGCTGTGCATGAGGCGGCGCTGGCCCCTATCCCGCTCGCCGCGACCAAGTCCCCCCCAAAAGTGATTTTAATCGGGTTTGTGGTTGGGTCGATCCCCGCCGCTTTCAAAATCAGGTTGATCGATCCACGCTGTTGTTCGAGCTTCTCCTCTTTGTACCCCGGCGTGGCTTGCCTACGGTCATCCAAAGTCCAACCCGACCCACCCGTACTCTCAACGGTGGCGGTGGTCACTTTGTCAATTGCGGAGACGATTGAGGGTACTCCATATATGACAAAGTGTTCCCCAAAGAGTATGACTTTTCCGAATCCCCATCCAAAACCCATCTTTCACCACCCCAACCAAGACCTAACCGTTTATTTGAAGGTTTAAATTTTATGCACGGCCTCATCAACTTCAATAAGCTATTTATCTGCTTTTCATCGTGCTGTTTGGTACTTTTTTCACGGGTTTAAGGAGCCACTAAAAGTATTCAACCATTTTTCCTACGGTGGGGTATCCGTTGAAGCGAATCACCTTCCCATATCCGCTGGCTCTCCCTATCTCCCCAAATTATTTCTTCACAGCCTTCCTTATCTTCCTCAGCTCTTTCAACATCTCCAAGCCAACGTCGGGCGCCCCGAAAAGGGGCCTCCCCCTCACAAGCCCGATTATCACGTCCCTAATCTCCATGAAATTTGGTACTCCCCAGATACACGCCTCGGCACCCCTACTGCCAGGGCCCGCAGTTCCACCCCTCATGCCAGTGTAGCCTGCCGTATACACGTGCACGGAACCAACCCCAAAGTGCCTTGAAATCGGTCCCTGGATAACATCGACCGACATCACGCGCGCATACGGGACAACGTGCTTCATCTTCCACCAAACCCCGCGCTCCACCATTACCTCATCCTCTTTCAGGACATAGGAGATAGAGCGGTAGTACTTTGGGATCCAACATGCTAGGAAGCAGAGGATTGCGAGCACAATGGTCAAAGGTATGAAGAGGTGGGCCCAAGTCGCTCGCCAAATCTCAGGGGCAAATATGTACGTCGCCCAAATCGGCAACGAAGTCACGATCAGAGGAATGATAGCCACGAGCCCGAGATAAACGAAGTAAACTTTTTTCAAATTCGGGTGGGGGGCGAATTTTTTACCGACCTTCAATTTTGACACCGATTAGAGAGAACTACATCTAATTAAAAAATTATCGATTGGACGGGGGTTGTCTGATAAATCGGTTTTTAGGCAAAACGCATGAAATTTGTGTGAGGTTGGGTCAGGGAAGGTAATTGAGATGGTTTTACTTAAAATAAAGGGTATTCATAAGCGATTTGGACGACTTAAAGTTCTAAGAGGTGCGGATCTCGAGATTGACTCAGGAGAAATAGTTGGCATAACAGGAGAGAATGGCTCCGGAAAGACAACTCTCCTTCGAATCGTTGTTGGTCTACTTCATTGTGATCGCGGAAAAGTGAAGATATACAAGGGTTTCGGATACTGCCCTCAAGCCCCCATAGTCTTCGATAGCCTTACGATGGAAGAAAATATCGCTTACTTTTCTGCGGCTTATGGACTTAGTCGAGAAGAAGGCATGCAGCGAGGGAAAGCTTTGATGAGAAAACTCAGGTGCGACCAGCATGCAACGAAGTTAGTTGCCCATTTGAGCGGCGGTACTATCCAGAAGCTTAACCTTATCGTCTCGCTTCTGCACGATCCAGATTTGCTTATCCTCGATGAGCCATACCAGGGTTTTGATTATGAATCATATCTTAGTTTCTGGAAACTAGCGAAGGAATTAAAAAAGGATGGGAAATCTATTGTGGTAGTTAGCCCTATGATACATGAACGTCGCTTCCTCTCTTCTTTATATCGACTGAAAGAAGGACGGCTTGTCCGTGAGTCAACCAAATAAAAAAGCGCATCGACTCTTAGTTTCTCTTCGTATGCAGGCTCGTGAGTGTAAGCGTAGGTTTATTGTTCTGTCACTCGTGCTCGTTCTCCCAGTAGCATTTTGGGCATCCACGTACTACACCGTAGGAGAGGATCCGACACCTATAAAGATCCACACTTACTCGGGAATCGAAGAGATAACAGTACCAGCCCGTGAAAGCTGGCCCACCAAGATAGGATTAATGGGGATCGCGTGGGCTGTGGGGGTAGCCGCTTTCTATACCATGACAGGTAGTATCCATAAAGATAAACGTCTGGTTCTTTGTGGATACCGATCATGGCAGATCCTCGGAGCTAGGCTCATACTCTTGATGGGGATTGCATTGTTGGTTTCTATAATTCCCCTGATCTTGTTTGTTCCAACGATCGCGCCTCTACATCCAGAACTTGTTTGGTTGGCTTCATTCCTCGTAGGGTTGATTGCAGTAGAAATTGGTCTTTTCATAGGTACACTTATACCTCGCCCCACAGAGGGCGTCCTTGTTCTCGTTGCGCTCTTTGGTATTGGCATGTCTCTACCCGGCACTGCAGCCCACTTCTTTCCTACTTACCCCGCAAATCAACTTCTTTATGCGGGTGTCTTCGCAAAAAATCCTCTTATTTTGCCTTTTGTGTGGCATGCATTGTTGATTATTTCATTTGTGGCAATACTGAGTATAGCACTTTGGTCCTACCGTGTTAGAATCTGGAGATGGTAAAAGATTTTTTTCAAACCAACCTTCGCAAGACTGTAGAAATGAAACTTGAGCCCCACTTAGGCTAAGCACTATTTAACTCTCAAGCAAATATCCCATGGAATTCAAATGGAACTCCTCACCGCAAGTACTGGGAGCTACCCACGGATAGGCGACCGCCCCGAGCAGCAGCGCCACCGTCTGGCCTACGCACAAAGAGAGCGAGGGGAGATCTCAAGCGAGGAATTTGAGCGAGTGCAGGATGAGGTTACGCGGGAGGTCATCGAGGAGCAGGCGCGGGCCGGACTCGATATAATCACCGACGGACAGGTGCGCTGGTACGACCCAATCTCCCACTTCGCGCGGAGGCTCGAGGGCTGTGAGATAAATGGGCTGCTCCGGTTTTTCGACACCAACTTCTACTTCCGTCAACCAGTCGTAAAGAGCAAGCTCATGGCGCGCGAGCCAGTCCTGAAGCGAGAATTTGAGTTCGCTAAGGGGGTCTCGCCGAAGCCCGTGAAACCCGTGGTGACTGGACCCTACACGCTTGCGAAACTCTCAATCAACCGCCGCGGCGATGATTTTCAATCTATTCTGGACGACTTCACCGAGGTTATTGCCCGGGAAATCAGAGGGCTCGCGGCGGCTGGAGCTGAACTCATCCAAATTGACGAACCCGCTATCCTGAAGAACCTGGACGATTTTCAAATCTTCAAGAAAGCGGTTGAGAGGGCGGCGGCGGAGAAAAATGGCGCGAAGCTCGCCC
>JASEJC010000049.1 GCA_030016755.1 Candidatus Hodarchaeaceae archaeon
CCTTCATCGATGAGGAATTAGGAGTCAAAAACTAAAGCCTTATTTGAACAGCATCAGTAGACATAAGTAGAAAATTTATATACTAAATTGACATTAATAGACAAATGTGGACATATGGAGAAGCTATTCACCATGAAGGAAGCGAGGGAAATCCTGAGGGTGTCCACCAAGACTATCCAACGATGGGACAAAGCTGGGAAAATCCGATGTGTGAGAACCCCTGGTAATCGACGTCTGATACCAGAAAGCGAAATTTTGAGGATTATAGGTGAAATTAGGCTACCATTTGCTCAAAAACCAGAAATTAAACTAGAAATAGAGCCTAAAATCTCTGATATGAAGGAACTGGCTCGTGCGCCCAAAGCCGAAAAACCTAAACAAGAAGCCCAACGGGCCGAACTCCCCCGCCACGTTATCCTCGACGCAATCGCTCCCGCAGGGTTGGTCCAACGCACAGCTTTCGGGGACTTGCTCTCAGCGGCGGCCGTGCTCAAAAACTTCACTCCTAGCGATTTGGCAGCCCGTGCCCGCTGCCCTGAATCTGTTGCTATAGCGTTTTGCGAGCGGATGAGCGCCCGCAGTTTCCTAGTGAGCAAGAACGGCGCATTTGAACTGCGGGTGGAGGTGACGAGATGACCACGTTCGAGGAAAAGATCGGCCACGACCAACGTTTCGAGTTCTACCTCCAGCGCTGGGGGCTGCGGGGCGACCCGTTCGGACTTGAGCTGCCATCGATTGACGCATTCGCCCCATCCCAGCAGGAAGATATACGCAAGCTCAAGTGGTTGCTGTCCGAGGGCAAGCTGGGCGTCCTCACCGGCGCGCCTGGGATGGGCAAAACCACTGTGTGCGAGTTCTTGGTCTTCTCGCTGAGGGAAGAAAGCCTAAATACAACAGACCCCTCCAGACAAATCATCCCTGTTCTGGTTCACGGTGCCGCGTACAAATCGGCCGAGGAGCTGCTCCGCGCGGTAATTTTGGGGGTGGAGATGGACGCCAGTAAAGACTCCGCTAGCCTTTTCGAGGTCTTGCGCCGGTGGCACCAAGAACACCCGGAGCGGCTGGCGATAATAATCGACGACGTCCCCGAAAGCAGAGCCGATAAGCTCGAAATCAGCGAAGTTCTGCGCGTGCTGGCAGACCTCCCAAACATCTCGCTCCTGCTCAACGGTGAGTTCAAGCAAATGCGACGCTTCATTGCCGAGGTACCCGCGCTGCTCGACCGCGTCCAAATCCATGTCGCTCTGAGGCCGATGGATAGAAAAAGCCTTAAGGAACTGCTCGAACTCCGCCTCAAAAACGCCGGGTGCACGAGCTATGACGGGTTGCTGACCCCGGATGGTTTTGAATCTATTTACAAATTCAGCAAGGGAGTCCCGAGATCGGCTTTGAAGGCTGCAAGCAACGCCCTGCACCTTGCCGCTGAGAGAGATTTGCCCATCGACTCGCGTATCGTGAAAAAAGCGAACCGGCGCTCCCTCATAAAACGGGTTTTTCCTTTTCTAAGATGATTTTACATTTCCACAAACGGGCCCTTGGACTTGCGCCTTCTACTGACCTTGATATCTGTCTAGTCCCGATAAGTATTTACTTCCAAAAAATGGAAGTAAAAGAAGGATGGAGATGCCACGAGAGGAATTCGCCAGAGCTGAAAAATGGTTACGCGACAATTTGCTCGCACAGGCGCTTCTGGAGCGCTCCCACCTCGATGAAAAGACGCTCAGAACCATGCTCTTCCACTACTGGAGCGAGGATGCAAGCTTCGAGGAAATATCAAAGATGCTCCGTATACAACAGCCCGGGGCCTGGAAGCGCTGGCGGAGGGGGGAAGACATGGTGCGGCGCTCATTTTACACGATTGAGCTGGCAATCTATGCCGGCATCCTAGAAACCGAGACTGCTGAGCTCATGGTCGACGATTTACTCGACTATATCTCCCTGGCTCGCGGCGAGGGGAATGTCGACGAGTTGCGGGATAGAATTGAACGGCGGATGGTGCAACTCGCAAAGGAGGCGCCCGGGAAGCGCTAGACACATGCCTCGACCGGCGAATCAAGGCCGCTGTTCCAAATTTCTGACATCGAAAGGTATTTATTAACCCCAAGGCGATGGAATTCCAACAAACAACAAGGAGGCAGGAAACAATGGCTGAAGCAAAAAGTGCTGAAAACACAGTTTTTATTGGGGTTAAGCCAGTGATGAACTACGTGTTGGCAGTGATAACGCAGTTCAACGAGGGTGCCGGCAACGTCACCCTGAAAGCACGAGGTAAAGCAATCAGCAGGGCCGTCGATGTTGCGGAAATCGTCAGGAACCGCTTCTTGCAAGGGCTGGCTGTGCAAAACATTTCGATCGGGACTGAAGAGGTCCAAGGTGAAGGCGGCGCGATCAACGTTTCGACCATCGAGATAGTGCTCGGCAAGGGCAAGTAAGCCCTTCCCGCGCCCTTTTATTTTTTTGTCCTCCCCTAACCACAAGCCCTTAAATCATCTTAGGGAAACGGGGTTTTCCCGCGGCGGTTTCTATAAAAGGACCACGATCACATTCGAGTAGGGGTTGAATGAAGCTCGATGACCTTGGGGACTGGCGCCGGACTCATCTCTCAAGCGAGATCACGGGCAGGCTAGCCGGTAAAGATGTAATCGTGATGGGGCGGGTCGGTGATATCCGTGACCTCGGCGGGATTAAATTTTTCATCCTCTCCGATATTTCTGGCTCCATCCAGATCACGGCGCCCAAAGCAAAAACCGATAAGAAAACCCTCTCCAAGCTGGATAGCCTGACCCAGGAGTCCTCTGTGGCGGTCAAGGGCAAGGTCGTTAGGGCAAAACAAGCCCCTCGGGGCATCGAGGTGGTGCCGTCCGAAATAAGGGTCCTGAACCTCGCAGCCGCACCTCTGCCGCTTGACCCAAGAGGAAGGATCAAGGCGAACTTGGACACCCGCTTGGACGCCCGCGGCCTCGACCTGCGCAGGGCGGAGTCGCTCGCGATATTCAAGATTCGCCACCAGGCACTCCAATCCATCCGTGAGTACTTGATCTCCCAAGGGTTCATCGAAGTCAACACGCCAAAAATCGTCGCCACTGCTACTGAGAGTGGTGCCGCCCTCTTTCCAATCTCATATTTCGAGCGGGAGGCTTTCCTGAGCCAGAGCCCGCAGCTCTACAAGGAGGTGCTCACGGGTGCCTTCGAGCGGGTCTTTGAGGTGGGGCCAATTTTCAGGGCAGAGGAGCACGACACCCCTCGCCATCTGAACGAGGCCACCTCCATTGACATCGAGGTCGCGTACGCCACGGCGGAGGATGTGATGGATATCCTTGAGAAGTTGACCCACCACGCCTTCATCCAAGTGAAGCGAAAATGCGCGGGGGAGCTGAGGGTACTCAAACACAAGCTGGATATCCCGAAGACACCTTTCCCCCGGGTACCCTACGATGATGCCCTTAAAAAATTGGAGCGAGCTGGGGTGAAGGTTCCTTGGGGAGAAGACCTACCGACACCTGCGGAGAAAAAACTCGGCGAAATCATGGGCGGTGCGTTCTTCGTCGTAGACTGGCCCGCAAAAATCAAACCGTTTTATACCACATTGAAGCCCGGGTCTCCGAAGCTATCTGAATCCTTCGATTTAATGCACGGTGAAATCGAGTTGGCCTCGGGCAGTACGCGCATTCACCAGCACGAGCTGCTCGTCAAGAGGCTGAAAGAGAAGGGTCTGAACCCCGAAAG
>JASEJC010000004.1 GCA_030016755.1 Candidatus Hodarchaeaceae archaeon
GCCAGAACCTCGTTTCAGAGTCCATCACTTCCCAATCCCAACCCGGCTTCCCACCGACCCGCGTAAACATCTCGTCGGCATGCCAGCAATCAGATGTTTTCGGCACAAATTTTGCCACGAAGCGCTTGACCAAGCCCACAAACTTGTGAACCCACCGCCAGATGGAGGTCCAAGAAGGCCATTCACGCCCATGCTGCTCAAAATGCCTGGCCACTTTTCGATACGAGAGTCCCTCGTAATGCAGATCCACGGCTTCGGAAACGGTCTTTTTGCTGTACCACATGTTGAGAAAGCCGTCGTCGACGGTGAAGCGCCTGCCACACGTTCTGCATAGAAAGCGTCGCTTCCTCCCGTTACGGTTATATCTCCATCCGGCCTTAACAACTGATGCAGATCTGCAGAATCTGCAGGTTGGGGTCTTCACATCTATCACCTCGGTAGGTATTGAAGCACCCCAGCCTCCGGTGCTCGTTGAGCGGCGCTTCTTAAGCCAGATTAAAGCGTCCAATTAAAAATCCATATCCCGAGTTTGAAACAAAGCCAATTCCATGCTTCTGAACAAAATTGTACACTAAAGACTTAAATAGTACATAGGCCCAAAAAACAGGATAGAAATGTGCTAAGGTGGCAACTTGACATCGAACCTTCAAGAAGTCGAGAAGCTAGCGGATGAACTCGGCAGGCCATGCTTGTTGTCAGTAGCATTCGCCATCGAAGGTTGTGCAGATCCTGCGAGGCTTTACCTCGGCCTGAGACAGCCTGCTCGCCCTTCATACCTCTTGGAGTCCGCCGAGGGACCGGGCGAGGCGGCGCGCTATTCGGTGATAGGTACAGACCCGCTCCTCTACATTAAAATCAAAAATGATGAGTGCTTTGTCAACGGAATGCAGGACTTGGTTGATATGGTGCGGGAGAATGTTGAGAGCGCTAGGAAGGGGGATGCGCTCGAGGCACTCAAGGAAGCCATACTACTGAAGGTGATGAACATTCCCGCGGTAGCCTCACGATACATGTTTGGGGTGGTCGGCTACATCGGATATGACTACGTCCGATCCCTTGTCGATGTCGGGTCCCAAGCGGTGGATGACCTGAACCAACCCGACCTTGAGTTTATGCTCCCCGAGCGGATGGTAATATTCGACCATGTGGCTCACAAAACCCACTACTGCTCTCTGATGCTGTTGCTCGATGGTTCGGACGTACGAGAGGCATACGAGCGTGCCAAGTTCAACCTGAAAGAGCTGGTAGGTGCGAAGGCGGCCAACCCTCGGGCTGAACCACAGGGCAAAATCTCCGTGAGGCCCAATATCACAAAGGACAAGTTCGAACGGCATGTCGAGCGTATAAAGCAGTACATCCGCGCCGGGGATGTTATTCAAACTGTGCTCTCACGAAGGGTAGAACTCAGTCCCTCCCCTCCGCTAGGGCAGTTCTACCTCAACCTAAGGCGGATTAATCCTTCGCCCTACATGTTCTTTTTGGATTTCCCGGAGCGGAGCATTGTCGGGTCGAGCCCGGAAATCTTGGTGAAGGTCGAAGGGCGCAAAGTCGTGACGCGCCCGATAGCCGGGACAAGGCGGCGAGGGAAAAGCGAGGCAGATGATGAAGCTATGGAACAGGAGCTGCGCGCCGATGAGAAGGAGCGGGCTGAGCACGTGATGCTTGTCGACTTGGGGCGGAACGACATCGGGCGGGTCTCGAAGTTTGGCTCGGTCAGGGTAACGGATTTCATGAAGGTGGAGAAGTATAGCCATGTCCAGCACCTAGTGACAAATGTTGTCGGGGTGATGCGAGAGGACAAAGACGCTTTTGATGCCCTCCGCGCGACGTTCCCCGCTGGCACCGTCACGGGGGCACCCAAGGTGCGGGCGATGGAGATAATCGACGAGCTTGAGCCAACGAGGCGGGGAATTTACGCCGGGGCAATAGGTTCCTTCAGCTACACCGGAGATGCCGACCTAGCTATAACTATTCGCACGCTGATAGCCGAGGGTGGGAAGGGTTATGTGCAGGTGGGGGCCGGAGTAGTGGCGGATTCGGTGCCTTGGAAGGAGTACTACGAGACCGAGAACAAAGCGCGGGCGCTGCTCCGCGCGGCAGGTGTCTAGATGCGCGTCGTAGTGATCGATAACATAGACTCGTTCGTCTATAACATCGTGCAATACATAGGCGAGCTTGGGGCGGACCCAGTCGTGTTCACGAACCGCGCCTCGCTTCAGGAAATAAAACGCGCCAAATCTGATCGGATAGTGATTTCCCCGGGGCCGAAGACGCCAAAGGATGCTGGGGTTTCAGTCGAGGTCATCCAAAAATTGGGCAAAAAAATCCCGATTTTGGGGGTCTGCCTCGGGCACCAAGCTGTGGGTTACGCTTTCGGCGGCCGCATCGTGCAGGCGAAGCGGCTCATGCACGGCAAAGTTTCGAAAATCAAGCACGACGGGGGGAGATTATTCAGAGGGGTGCCCAACCCATTTGAGGCCACGCGGTACCACTCGCTCGTCGTCGACCGCGCCACCCTGCCAAAGTGTTTGAATATCACAGCTGTGACAGCCGATGATGACCAAGAGATAATGGGGCTTCAGCACGAAAGATACCCGATATTTGGCGTGCAGTTCCACCCCGAGTCCATTTTGACCCCACACGGCAAGACCATAGTGAAAAATTTCTTGGAGATGGAGGCGTGAGGATGAACACGGTCCAAGCTGTGATAGGGAAACTGGTCGAGCGCAAGGACCTGACCAGAAGCGAGGCGGAGGAGGCGATGAAGTGCATCATGTCTGGGGAGGCGACCCCGGCCCAGATAAGCTCGTTCTTGACGGCGCTCTGCATGAAAGGCGAAACGGTCGACGAGATCACAGCTTTTGCGGAGGTGATGCGAACGTTCGCAACCAGGATAACCCCGAGGGTAGATGGCGTGCTGGTCGACACCTGCGGCACAGGCGGGGACAAAATAAAGACCTTCAACATAAGCACCGCCGCCATGTTCATTGCAGCTGGCGCCGGGGTGCCAATCGCGAAGCACGGGAACAGATCTGTGACGAGCAAAGCGGGGAGCGCCGATGTAGTCGAGGCACTCGGGGTGCGAATTGACTTGCCCCCAGAGGAGGTCCAGCGCTGCATTGAAACGGTGGGCATTGGGTTCATGTTCGCGCCTCGTTTCCACGGGGCCATGAAGTACGCAACTCCTGTGCGGCGGGAGATGGGCATCCGCACCGTCTTCAATATCCTAGGCCCCCTGACAAATCCCGCCGGAGCCCAAGCGCAAGTGATGGGGGTCTACGACGCCGCGCTCACCGAGAAGCTCGCCAGCGTGTTGGGGAATTTGGGGTGTGGGCGGGCGATGGTGGTCCACGGGATGGAGGGGCTCGATGAGATTTCCACGCTTGGTGAAACCCAAATCTCAGAGCTGAGCGGCGGCGAGGTCAGGACCTACAAAATCGCGCCAGAGGATTTCGGCATCGAACGCACGGTCCCAGAATCCATAGCTGGAAAGGAGCTTGATGAGAACGTGCGGATGATGTTGAAGGTCCTGCGCGGCGAGCGGGGGCCTAGACGGGACATCGTGCTCCTAAACGCGGCCGCTGCGATAGTGGTCGGGGGGAAGGCGCGCGATCTCCACGAAGGGGTGGCAATCGCCGCCAATACCATTGATTCGGGCCGCGCGTACGAGAAAGTCGTTCAACTGACAAAGGCCTCTGGCGGAGATTTAGAAAAACTGAGGGATTGGGAGGCGAGCCTTTGAGCGCCTTGACCAATATACTCGCGGATGTCCAAGCAGAGGTACAGCGTCGAGCTAGAGCTAACCCAATCAAGCCCGTGTATGTTGACCGGGCCCGGAAGCGCAGCTTGGTCGAGGCAATCGAACGAGCACCGAAGGCGCCATTGATTGCTGAAATAAAACGTGCCTCACCATCGGCAGGGGACATCAGGCCTAGCGCCGATGTGCTGGAGGTGGCGCGGGCTATGCTTCGCGGGGGGGCCATCTCCCTCTCCGTGCTCACCGAGCCGAAGTACTTCAAGGGCGACCCGAGCTTCCTGCGCGAGGTTAGGAAGGTCGCGGAGGTGCCCCTGCTGTGCAAGGATTTTATTGTCGACGAATACCAGCTTTACGAGGCTACAGAGCTGGGGGCGGACGTCGTGTTGCTGATAACCAAAGCCCTCGGGCGCGAGCTGCCGAGGTTCATGGGATTGGCGGAGAAGCTAGGGATGGAGAGCTTGGTCGAGGTGACAAGTGAGGATGAAATCGGGCTGGCGGTTTCTGCGGGGGCCGAACTCATGGGCGTGAACAATCGCGATCTGGAAACGCTCGAGGTGGATTTAGACCGAACTGTGCGGCTTGCTCCCCTAGTTCCAGATGACGTGACGCTCGTGAGCGAGAGCGGTATAACTTCCCCTGCCGATGTCAGGAGGATGCTCGACGCCGGCGCGGACGCCGTGCTTGTAGGCACTGCTCTTATGAAAGCGAAAAACATCGAGCAGAAGGTGCGATCGCTGGTGAACGCTAGGTGATCTCATGGTAAAGGTCAAGATATGTGGATTTACTAGCGCTGAGGATGTGGAGGTTGCATGTGGGCTAGGTGTCGACATGGTCGGGGCAATTTTGGTCCCTAGGTCTCCACGTTATGTGTCAGTGGATCAAGCAAGAGAAATCCTCGCCGCAACTTCTGAGGGTGTCTCTAAAGTCGCAGTGGTAATGCCGAGAGACTTGGATGAACTCAAGAAATTCACGCAAGAGCTGAAACCGGATTACCTCCAGCTTCACCTCACTTTTCCATCAAGTGAACTCAACAAGTTAAAGGGGCAACTTGACGCAGGGCTCATCGTGGTCGCCCCGATCCCCCAAAAAGTTGGAAATCGTCAGGAGGTCATCAATAGGGTTCTTGAGGTAGCAGGGGCGGCTGACTTCGTCTTGCTCGACACGAAGGGGCCAAGCGGGGGCGGCACTGGCTTGACCCACGATTGGAGCTTGAGCGCTGAAATCCGCAAAGCAGTGGGAAAACCGGTCTTTCTTGCGGGTGGTCTCAATCCGTCCAACGTTGGGCAGGCGATAAAAATCGTGCGGCCGTATGGTGTCGACGTTGCAACTGGTGTGGAGTCTGCCCCAGGCAGGAAGGACGCGAGGTTGATGCGCGAGTTCATAGATAAGGCAAAGGGAGCACAATGAGGTACATAAACAGGTTCCCCGTGAAGGGAAGATTTAACGGCTTCGGCGGGCAGTCCGTGCCAGAAACGCTGATGCCTGCGCTGGAAGAGCTCGAGAAAGCGTACCTGACGCTCAAGGACGACCCGAAGTTCAAACGTGAACTTGATTATTACTTGCGCGAGTACGTAGGGCGCCCGACGCCGCTTTATTTTGCCGCCCGGTTGTCAGAGCGGGTCGGGATGAAGGTATACCTCAAGCGCGAAGATTTGGCGTTCGGAGGCGCCCATAAAATTAACAATACACTTGGTCAGGCCCTCCTAGCAAAATACATGGGGAAGACCCGCGTGATCGCTGAAACTGGAGCAGGGCAGCACGGTGTCGCCACGGCCACGGCGGCGGCGATGCTCGGGCTGAAGTGCGACGTCTACATGGGCACCGTGGACATGGAGCGCCAGCGACTCAACGTGTTTCGGATGCGACTGCTAGGGGCGAGGGTAATCCCGGTCAAGAGCGGCTCCTGTACACTAAAGGATGCGATCAACGAGGCTCTTCGGGACTGGACAACAAACGTTCGGACTACTCACTACCTACTGGGCTCAGTAGTTGGGCCCCACCCGTACCCGATGATCGTGCGGGATTTCCAGCGGGTGGTCGGAAGGGAGACCAGGAAACAAATCTTGAAGGTGGAGAAACGCTTGCCTGATGTAATTGTCGCGTGCGTCGGCGGCGGGAGCAACGCAATCGGTATCTTCTATGATTTCCTCGACGATCCAGTAGAGCTCTTCGGCATCGAGGCCGGGGGCAAGGGGCTCAAGACGGGCAAACATGCCGCGCCTCTCTGTGCAGGGTCGGTTGGGGTGTTACACGGGTCTCGTAGCTACGTAATGCAGGACAAGTTCGGGCAAATCCTACCAACCCATAGCATCTCGGCTGGGCTCGATTATCCCGGAGTAGGTCCCGAACATGCGCTGCTGAAGGTTCACGGCCGCGTCCACTACGACAGCGTGACCGACAAGGAAGCAATAGTAGCATTTAAACTCCTGTCCGAAACCGAGGGCATCCTCCCAGCGCTCGAACCAGCCCACGCCATCGCATATCTAAAGAAAATGCCCCGGAAGTTCAGGGGCAGGCTCGTGGTGGTCAACCTCTCCGGGCGTGGGGACAAGGATGTTGAGGTGGCTGCGGAGGCTATGGGGGTAAAGATGTGAGCAGGCTGGCCGCGAAGTTTAAGGAGCTCCGCCGAAAACGTGAGGGCGCATTAATCGCTTTCGTGACCGCAGGGGATCCAAAACCTGCAATGACCCAAAAGATAGTTGAAACGCTCTCGAAGCACGCGGACATCATCGAGCTAGGAATTCCTTTTTCAGACCCAATCGCGGACGGTCCAACGATTCAGGGGGCAACTGACCGAGCGCTCAAAGCAGGCACGACGCCGGAAACCGTTCGAGAAATAATCAAGAAAATTCGGCGCCGGAGCGAGGTGCCGTTGGTGGTTTTGACCTATTATAACATAGTGTTTAAATCCGGCGTCGATGATTTCGTTAGGAGATTTGCAGCCGCCGGGATGGACGGCATTATAATCCCTGACCTGCCTGTAGAAGAGGCCGGTAAAGTTTTGAAGGCGACGAAAAAACACGGGGTGGATTTGATTTTCTTGGTTGCACCCACCACTACCCCCAAGCGGCTCAAGCGCATTTGCAAAGTTTCAAGCGGTTTTATCTACGTGGTTTCTCTGCTCGGGGTGACCGGTGCTCGCGAGAAACTCTCAGATTTGGTTCGTCCACTGATAGCTCGTGTCCGGAAGGCGTCGCGCGTGCCGGTCGCGGTAGGGTTTGGTATCTCAAAGCCAGAACATGTTGCCACGGTCATAAAATCCAAGGCAGATGGGGCGATCGTGGGGAGCGCGTTCATCGATTTCATCGCAAAAAATTTGAATAACGAAAGAAAGATGCTTCAAGAGCTCGATAGGTTCGGAAAAGCGCTAAAATTGGCGACCAAAATATCTCGCTAGCACACAAGTTTCAGCGCTTCGCGCCCGAGCATTCCCTCTCTGACTCCTAATTCCTTGGCCTTACTGGTCGCTCGCACGATTTTTGCATTCAGCACGTCATCGAATGTCTTTACTCCAGCTACGAGCGCAGCGGCTTGTCCGAGCTTCTCAGCGACATCTGCGTTGAGGTAGCTACACATCACATAACCTCTTGAGGCGACGAGCAACAGCAGCGGTGCTTGCGGCAACTCAATTTTTATTCCAAGCACCTTGGACCCATCCAAATTTATTTCCTTAGTTTCGATCATCGGACCCCACACCCAATTGATTTAGAGAATGTTTAAATCTATCAAGTTCAAATAAAATCCCCTGATATTATGAAAAAACTGACTTTGAAGGTAAAGCCGCTCGACATGGAAACCGGGCGGAACATCGTCGTGCTGCACGAGGACGATGCGGAGGAGCTTGGACACTTTGCAGGCGATCGGGTAACACTGGCAACTCCTAAAATCACGATAGTCGCCATCGCAAACGCGACGCGGCGAATGGTCCAGCAAGGCGAACTCGGCACCTTCGTTGAGGTCACCGAAGCCCTTGGGCTCAAGCTGGGCGACGAGGTAACAGTCTCGTTGGCCCCTCGCCCACAATCTGTCGCTGCCATAAAAAAGAAAATGACTGGGCAGCAGCTCTCTTCGGAGGAAATCGGTGCTATCATCAGGGACATCGTCGCGGACAATCTCACGACCACTGAGATGACCGCCTTCGTCGTGGCCGAATACATCAAGGGGATGGGCACGGACGAAATCGTGGCTCTGACCCGCCATATGGTTGATACTGGTGATACGCTCGAGCTTGATGTGAAGCCAGTTCTCGATGTTCACAGCATCGGGGGAGTCCCTGGTAATAAGTACGCCTTGATCGTGGTTCCTATCGTAGCGGCGGCCGGCCTTACGGTGCCCAAGACCAGCAGCCGGGCGATAACGAGCGGTGCTGGAACGGCGGATGTGATGGAGGTGCTCGCGAACGTGACGCTCAGCTTGGATGAGATAAAAAAAATAGTCACTCGAGTTGGAGCGGTTTTAGCATGGGGCGGTGCAGTTAGACTTGCCCCAGCGGATGACATTATCATCAGAACGGAGCGGATGCTTGGGGTAGACCCCCGCTGTCAGCTGCTGGCGAGCGTGATGTCTAAGAAGCTCGCTGTTGGAGCTGACCATATTCTCATTGATATCCCGACTGGACCAGGATCGAAAGTTGAGCAAATTGAAGAGGCGCGCGACCTGGCCCGTGATTTTATAGAGCTAGGGCACAGGCTCGGTGTCCAAGTGGAGTCAGCGGTAACTTATGGAGGCCAGCCAGTAGGCTACGCTGTGGGCCCGGCTCTTGAAGCAAAAGAAGCGCTTGAAACCTTGCGCGGTAACGGGCCGGGTAGCTTGGTTGAGAAAGCGACCAGCCTAGCGGGAATTATGCTTGAGCTCGGGGGGGCAGCAGCCCCAGGATTGGGCAGACAAACGGCAATGGAAATTCTAAGCTCTGGAAAGGCTTGCCAGAAGATGTGCGAGATAATCGAAGCTCAGGGTGGCGACCCAAAAATTAAGCCCGAGGACATCTACATCGGGGAGAAAAAGGAGACCCTGACTGCCCCGCAGTCTGGATATGTTACACATATTTACAACCAACGTATCAACGACATAGCCCGAGCTGCAGGCGCTCCGCGTGATAAGGGCGCTGGTCTTAGAATCTTGATGAAGGAAGGGCGCAAAGTTGATAAAGGGGAACCATGCCTTGAGATTTACGCAGAACATGAAACGAAACTCGATGAAGCTATAGCAATTGCAAAAAGATATCCGCCTGTAAAAATAGAGGGGATGCTACTCGAAAAGATGAGCAGTCGGCCACGAATCTGGTAGAGGCGACGAACGCGGGATGAAGCCCTGCTGCCGGTAGCGTCATTATTCGCCCAAAACAAAGACCGCTGCCGCGAAAACCGTCGACCACATATTTTCCTTCACGAAGGCGGTCTGGGTTACATTCATAGTCCGCACGATTTTCTTTGAAATTTTCCATATCTGTTCCCTCTCGTGCCAGCTCTTATCTGGGTCGAAAGGTAGCCCGAGGGCGCTTGCGAGCATGGAAGCTGCCAAGTCCTCCGCGTACTCGCCAGCTTCTTCCGCAGTTTGTCCATAAGCATGGTGCTCGCTGACGTATCCGTAAGTGTTCTCGTCTGCGGGCAGGGCACAACCTATGCTAGCGGAGATGAGCCGCCTTCGCTCGTTACTATCACATCTAGCAAAAACACCGAAAATAATCTGCCCATCGCGCAGATGCCGCAACCCTTCCTCTCGGGAGATGAGTTTACACCCTGGGGGGATTATGCTTGAAACCGATACTAAATTATATTTTGCAATCCCGGCGTTTTCTAGCGCATATTCAAATGACCTCAACCTTTCTCGGTGGTGCCCGACTCCCCGTGTGAAAAACAGGTATCGGGGGACAAGATTCATTTCATCCCTCTAATTTATTCCCACTTTCTTAACCTTTAGTCATACTTGCTGACTGAGTTGGTTGGGGCGGGGCGCCGTCTTCATCTGTTAGATTACTCTTCACCTGCTTCCTCTTCTTCCTCACCCGGGCCTTTCGGCGGAGAGATTTCCTTTTTGGAAGCAGCTATCATGTCGTCAATTCGTAAAATCATTATTGCGGCCTCACTTGCTGACTTAATAGCTTGAGTTTTCATGCGCAGCGGTTCCACAACGCCTTCCTTTTTCATGTCTGCGGTCTTGCCCTTGTAAACGTCTACCCCTATATTTTTTCCATCTGTTTTTTCATGTTTGGCGCGCAAATCAACGAGGATGTCTATACTATCAAGGCCTGCATTTTCAGCCAAGGTCCGCGGTATTGATTCAATTGCGTTCGCGAAAGCGTTGACAGCAAGTGCCTCACGCCCACCCACGGTTTCCGCGTATTCACGCAGTTGCTTCGCAAGCTCGATATCAGGTGCCCCCCCGCCATAAATAATTTTTCCATCTTCGATCGCTGCACTAACAACAGACAGGGCATCGTGCACGGCCCGCTCGACCTCATCTATTACATGCTCCGTGCCGCCTCGGATTAAAATACCCACTGCTCTGGGGTCCTTACACTCCTTGATAAAGGTCATCTTGTCCTCACCTATCTTTCGCTCCTCAACCAGTCCCGCTTTCCCAAGGTCATCAGCAGTTAGATCATCCAGATTCGTGAGGATCTTTCCACCCGTGGCGCGCGAGAGCTTTTCCATGTCAGATTTCTTTGCCCGCCGGACCGCGTAGATTCCTGCCTTCGCAAGGTAGTGCTGGGCGAGGTCATCGATGCCCTTCTGACAGACGACCACGTTTGCGCCAGTGGCAACCACTTGGTCGACCATTTTTTTGAGCATGGCCTCCTCTTCGTCGAGAAATGCCCGCAACTGGTCAGGGCTAGTGACTCTAATCTCTGCGTCAGTTTCTGTCTTCTTAATCTCGAGTGCGCAGTCGAGGAGTGCGATTTTCGCATTTTTCACACGTTTCGGCATCGCTGGGTGGGCACGCTCCTTATCCAATATCACTCCTTGGATGAGCTGTGAATCATCAGTGCTTTCGCCGGGTTTTTTCTCGATGCCGATATAATCGATGTCTGCGATGTACCCCCCATCAGTTTTGTCTACTATTTGCTTGACCGCGTTGACGACAAGGTCAGCTAGTCTTTCCCTTGAGCCTTCGGCCTTTTTTCCGGTCATCGCAGTCATTGCTATCTTTTTCAGGAGAACTTCGTCGTCTATTTTTATTGGTTCAGCAATCTCGCTCAGGAGATTTTGGGCTTTTTCTGCGGCCATCCTGTAGCCGCTGACGATTACAGTTGGATGAATTGTTTGATCTAGAAGGCGCTCAGCCTCATGTAGCAGTTCCCCTGCGAGTACTACTGCCGTGGTCGTGCCGTCCCCTACTTCTTCGTCTTGGGTTTTAGCCACCTCGACCAACATTTTAGCCGCAGGGTGCTCGACTTCCATTTCCTTGAGAATTGTTACTCCATCGTTTGTTATGACAACATCGCCCAAACTATCGACAAGCATCTTATCCATACCTCGTGGCCCGAGGGTGGTACGGACTGCCTCGCTGATAACACGAGCTGCGAGGATGTTCATCCGCTGGGCATCGCGACCAATCAACCTTCGTGTACCCTCAGGTAACACAAGCACTTGTCTACCGCCTAACGCACTCATTTGGCCACCTCATAAGTTTTGAGCTCGCCGCTTTTTAAATATTTGGCCGTCTCGAAAGGCTGGAATTAACAATCCTTTTACGACTTAAAAATGTTATGTAAAATGGTAGGGGCCATGCCAAAAAAGAAGAAAAAACCCGCCACTAAACCAAGGAAAAAGGCCGCCAAGCCTGAAAGGCGGGCTAAGTATAGGTTTATGGAAGGCGGCGGGGAGGGGCTGTTGTCAGAAATCTTAGCTGGGCCACCGCCAGCTGAAGCTAAACCCGCTGAGGGGGTGCCAAAGGTAGCGCCCGAGATACCGCTAGGTCCAACTCCAGTAGTAGAAAAAGTTCCAGAGGCTGGAAAGGTGATAGACAGCTACGGTCAAATCGAGATAATGTCGGTCGAGGGGGAAATTCTGCCGCTCTACAAACTAAAAATGACCGAGCTGGCAAGGAAAGAGGAAGAACTCCTCAAGAAGGCGAAGGATGTGGCGGTCGAGGAGATAAAAGTAGACCCCGATAGAATCCCAGACCCAGCAGAGCGACAGCGCGCTTTCACTCGTGAGGTACTCAAGATTATCGAGCGCGAGAGCAAGGGACTAAACCTTCCACCTGGCCGCATACGGCAGCTGGGTGAATTAGCGGTGCGGGACATGCTCGGGTTTGGCCCGCTGGATCCCCTCCTAGCAGATGACCAGCTTGAGGATATCATGGTGACAAGCGTTGGAAAGCCCGTATATGTTTATCACCGGAAGTATGGGATGTGTTACACAAACATCGTGTTCAAGGACGAGGATTCCATCAAATACCTAATAGACAAGATGGCACGCGTGGTCGGGAGGAGGATAGACCAACAGACGCCTCTCCTAGATGCGCGGTTGCCGGATGGGAGCAGAGTCAACGCCACCATTCCACCCGTTTCGCTCGAAGGACCCACAATCTCCATCCGAAAGTTCCGAAAGGACCCATTAACTATTGTAGACATCTTAAACTATGGTACCCTCTCAACCGATGTTGCCGCATTTCTCTGGCTGATCGTGGATGGACTTGGCATAAAACCAGCAAACGTCCTCTTCGCTGGCGGCACAGGCTGCGGAAAAACGACCACGCTCAACGCGGCCACCACTTTTGTTCCAGAGCGGGAACGCATCATCTCGATTGAAGACACTGCCGAGCTTCAGTTGCCACACAAGCACTGGGTGAGGCTTGAAACCCGGCCGCCAAATGTCGAGGGACGCGGAGAGGTTACGATGGACGACCTCGTCAAAAACACGCTTCGAATGCGGCCGGATCGCATGATTGTAGGGGAGGTCCGAGGCCCGGAGGCGCGGACGATGTTCACTGCCATGAATACAGGTCATGATGGATGTATGGGCACCGTGCACTCAAACAGCGCGGCAGAGACCATCACGCGCTTGACCGAGCCCCCCATGTCGGTTCCGGAGATAATGATTCCAGCGCTTGACGTGATAGTGATGCAGCAGCGGATTTACCACCGCCAAAAAGGTCAGATCCGGCGCGTCACCGAGGTCGCCGAAGTCACAGGAGTGGAGGGTGGCAAACCTCAACTCAGCCGCATCTTCAAGTGGAATCCCCGCACAGACACAGTTGAACCGACTGGAGTTCCAAGCAAAATCAAACGCTTGATTGCCGAATACAGCGGGATGAGCGGGAGCGACATAGAGATAGAACTGAAAAAGCGCGCTACGGTGCTTGAGTGGATGATGGAGCGCGGTATCAGGAATCTCTTCGAGGTCGGGCGGATTATACAAGAGTACTATCGTGATCCGGAGGCCATCCTAAAGCGAGTACGATCGGAGAAGGGCGCAAAGCGTCACAAGTGATTGCATGCCTAAAAAGAAGGCACGAAAGAGGGCCTCCCTCAAAGGTTTTTTCACTGCAGTCGGCGGCGTCGTGGTCAAAATAGGTGCAGCAGCGAAGCGGCTGGGGGCGGCTGTCAAAATCTCAAAACCGCCAGCAGAGAAGGCAGATGAGGTCGCGCGAAGACTGCGGGAAATTAAGCGCCTCGAGCTGATGCGAGAGGAGGAGTTGAAGGAGGAGAGGAAGCTACTGGAGGAGAAAACATGGGAGGAGAGGGCTGAACTCAAGAGACCCCTCTCAGAGCGCCTCTCGAGTGTGTTCTACGTCCCGCTGAAGCGACCTGCTGTACGTCTGGCAAAGTCCTTCAAGGGGATGGATGAGGATCTCTACAAAGCCAATCTGAGGGTCACCCCAGAACGCTATGCCGCTATGATGTTGGGGGTCAGCGTTGTCATTGCGGTATTCGCCATGATTATGATGCTACTGCTCAGGTTACCACTCCTCTTTGTCCCGCTAGGGGGGGTCCTCATGTTTGGTCTTTCATTCATACTGATCAGAACACAACCTAGGCGCAGGGCCAAGGCGCGTGTCGGCGAGATAAACCGGCTAATTCCATATGCCTTGCGACACATGGCCACGCAGCTCTCCTCAGGGATAGGCCTCCCGGAGACGATGACCTCGGTCAGCCAAGCGGACTACGGTGCTATGTCGGATGAGTTCGGTAGGGTAATCCGCGATATGCATGCAGGTATGAGCATGGAGGAAGCCCTGACTGCAATGGACAGGCGGGTGGACTCCGAGCCCCTCCGTCGAGCGACCCGCCAGATCCAGCGCACCCTACGGACGGGAGGTGACCTCTCCCGCACGCTGAACGCCCTGGCAGATGAAACGGCTTTCGAGATGCGCATGAAGCTCCGGGACTACACACAGTCGCTCAACCTACTCACGATGATCTACATGTTTGCCTCTGCTGTTATCCCAGCGCTGCTCATGGTGGTGATAATGATCTCATCCAGTAGGGCGGGTGGGGGGATTACACCACAGACCGCAGGTGTCCTCTACCTCGTCCTCCTACCATTCCTCCTGATATACTTCGTGATAACGATAAAACGCTTTGAGCCGAGGTTGTGAGTATGGGGTTAGTCACTAAGATGGCGGCTTTCGTTAAGCGCGTGTTCCCGGAAAAGTTTCTGGCTAACCTCGACCGCAGGTTGGAGTCCACCAAAATCGCGCTCACTGCGGAGGAGTATGTCGGAATAACCATGCTCGCGACAATAGTCCTGTGCGTCGCGGTGGGTTTCATTGGTGTGCTCCTAAGGCTCCCGATCCCGCCCCTCCTGTTGGTACCGTTTGTGGCAGTTGTTGCTTTTCCGGCGTTGACGCTCTTCGTCCCCCGTTATCTGGCCCAGCGAAGGGCAGCCGAGCTGGAGCGCATGCTGCCAGACGTACTCCGTCAGATGGCGAGCACCCTGCGGGCGGGAGTGGGGATAGATGCGACACTTGACGATATCGTGAAATCTAAATACGGTGCATTGTCGGATGAGTTCGATCGCGTCGTGACCGAGATAAAAAAAGGTAGGACCCTCGAAAGCGCCCTGCTCGCCCTTGCACGGAGGTCGAACTCACCACTGTACGAGCGAGCCTTTCGCTTAATTGTTGAGGGGATTGAACGCGGCGCTGCCCTCGCCAGTGTGCTCGACGCGGTTGCTGGAGATATCAAGGAGGTTCACGCAATCCAGCGCGAGCGAAAATCTACAACGACGCAGCAGGTCATGTTCCTTTACGCGGTGGCGCTATTCGCGGTACCGTTTATAGTCGGCCTCACTGTGGGAGTTGGTGGGATCTCAATTGGTGCCGGGCCAGTAACGGGAGGCGGTGGGCTACCGCCAGAGATGAGCACGATCGCCATGGCATACATCATAATTCAAGCATTTATTTGTGGGTTGGCAGTAGGAGTAATTCGCTACGGTCAGATGTCAAAGGGTTTGGGGTACTCGATTCCCTTCATGGTGGCTGGGGTCATCGTCTTCTTCTTAGCCCAAACCATCATTAGAGGCATGGCACCCGCTACCGTCTGATGCCAAGCTCCTCTAGGTCCTTGTAAATGGTGTCGCGGGAGACGCCGAAGACCTTGGCCATTTGGGCAAGGTTGATCACTTTGGGGTCGTTGCCGAGCAATCGAAGCACAGCGGCTAGGCGCTCCCGGCGTTCCTCTAAGCTTAGCTTCCTAACTTTTTCTGGGACCTCCTCGTTAACCGCGACGATAAGGGTGGCATAGGTGCGCTTTGGTAAAGGCGGGGCGATGAACTTCAGATAGAACCCAGCGACTTCCCCACGCAGCTTCGAAAGCTGTGCGTTTATTTTATCTTGGGCGCGGCGAAGAGCTGTTGCCTCGCCGCCGCCGACCTCGTTAGCCCAGAGAACGTATTTCGGTCTTGGGTCACTATCGTCCACGACGGTGACTATGCGCACGGTTGCCCCCGATATGCCCGAGTCTATGTTTGCGTCCAGCTTTGTTATGCGCCCGTGAGTCTTTACAAGCCTCTCGTTAAGCTCGGCGGCGGCCCGCTCAAGGGCCTTCCGCACGCTTCCTCCGCGCCGAGTACAACTCAAAACCTGCAAATTTAACCCAAATAACTTAAGAACATAAGTATTTGAACATTTTATTGCAGTAGAACGATGGTTTCCTGTACGCTTTGCGCAGGTCGGTTTTCATCGAACTCCTGTCCGTGTAAAGCCTGTTTGCGAGCACCCGCTTGCTCTCTCGCACGATGGGTTCCATGGGGCTCAGCTCGGGACTGTATGGCGGAAGGAAGACCAGCTTGAGCGTCTACCTTCTGCGTCCGGCGAAACGTTGGACCGCTTTTCCCCAGTGCCACCTGGCGTTGTCGAGCACGATCACGAGGCGGCCGCCACGGCCCAGAAACTTCTTGAGGCACGCGATGAAGGTTCGCTGGTTGAGCCTTCCGCTGAACGTGTAGCGGAAGCTTCGCCTTCCCAGAAGGCCGATCGCGTGAAACTTCTTGCGCGTGAAGAAGTTCAACTATTAAAGTCCGTTAGTATAAATCAGAGATTTCCACCAAACTTCTATACCTGCCCGCACGATTGTAGGATTGATATCTATGGAGCTGGTGTTGGTCGGCCGCTCAAATGTTGGTAAGTCAAGCGTGATTCGGCAGCTCACGGGCAAGCGGGTGCTGGTTGGCAAGCGGCCGGGGGTCACGCGCAGGCTCGCCCGCTACCGGTGCGGCAAGCTTGACGTGGTCGACATGCCCGGGTTCGGCTTCATGGCGGGCGTGAGCCGCGGGCAACAGGAGCGCACCAAGACGGAGATCGTCCGATACCTAGAGCAGAACCGGGAGAAGATCCTGTTTGCCCTTGAAGTGGTGGATGCTCGCGCTTTCCTAGAGATCGCCGAGCGGTGGGAGCGCCGCGGGCAGATCCCCGTGGACGTCGAGATGTTTTCCTTCCTCCAGGAGCTCGGGCTCAACCCCATCGTGGTGGTGAACAAAATAGACCTTATTTACCCGGAGGAAAGGGACACCCTGCTTGACGACATCTGCGAGAGGCTCAGCCTCCAGCCACCGTGGAGGCAGTGGCCTGATGTGGTGGCTCCCATTTCTGCCAAGACGGGCGAGGGCGTACCCGTGTTGATGAAGTTGGTCGGAGAAAGGCTGAGGGCATCGGGTCACGGACACCTGTTGAGGTACCTCAGAAAGTCACGAGGTTAAATCTGGTAGGACGAAAGCTCCAGGGTTTCTCCAGTTTGCTGGTTCACGATTTTTACAAAATTTTTCGCTGTGCTGGAGTACCAGCGCGCCTCGACCAAGTTGTTGTCGGCGCTCCGCGCGACGAGCTTGTAGCTCTCGAACGTGCCGGCCTCAACGGTGACGCTCTCGACCGCTTCGATCGTCACGTAGAGGGTTTGATATCTGACGGGATCTGACCAGCCCTCCGGGCCCTGCACATAGCTTCGCTCGATGGTCACGTCCTCGGTGTATGATTTTCCAACCTCAAGCGGCCAGGGGCTCGTGGAGTAGCTGCGGGTGTACTGCGTGGTCTGCGATTGGGCGCTGTCATAGAATATCTCTGTGCGCAGCCCAAGCGTCGCCTTTTCGTACAGCCTCCGAACATTTGGGCCCCAGCCTCCAAAGGGCGGGTTTACGGTTCCGTCAAGGCGGTAGGAGGGGATGCCGCCCCAGTTCTCCTCCTGAGTCATGGTGTAGGAGTATGTAGTGCCAGCTGAGCTTTTGTAGCTCCATTGGTTGCCGGGGCTCCATGCCGGCAGCGCGCTTTTTTCTCCCTCGACACCCTCGCCTTCCTGGGGGGGTCTTGATATGACGAACATGGCGGCGCTAAGCAAAGCCACAGAGAGGATGAACACGCCAACTATCTTCAGCGCCCCCATGATTCACCAAATAAACGTTCGAATATCCTTTTAAATTCGCACGGTCAGTAGCCCCCATGGGATGATATGGCTCGCAAGTATGTGCTGGGCAAGATGGGATACTACACTCGAGTGAAACCCGGCGAAGTAGCGCGCTACGTGCTTCTCCCAGGCGACCCGGCACGGGCCGAGCGCATCGCAAAAAGATTCGAAAAATCCAAGCCCATCGCTTTCAACCGCCAGTTCTGTACCTACACCGGCAAGGTCGGGGGCGTGCCAATCAGCGTGACCTCAACCGGGATAGGCTGCCCTTCAGCCGCGATAGCCGTGGAGGAGTTGGCAGCGTGCGGGGCGGACACCTTCATTCGGGTGGGGACGGCTGGAGGGGTGGGCCCCGGGGTGAAGGTCGGCGAGGTCGTCATCGCGAACGCTGCGGTCCGCGAGGAGGGCACCTCGGAGCAGTACGTTCCCCTCAGCTACCCAGCGGTGGCGGACTTGGAGGTGACGAACGCCCTCATCCAGGCAGCCAAGCGCCTCAAGGTCAGGTATCGCGTGGGCCCAACCATCTCGAAGGACGCGTTCTACTCGGAGGAGCCCGGGCGGGTGCCGATGGGGAGGGTGGCCGCTGAGAGGTGGAAGATCTGGAAGCGCGCTCGCGTGCTGGCGACCGAGATGGAGTGCTCGACCATTTACACCCTGTGCGGGATCAACGGTTGGCGCGGGGGCGCGGTCCTCGCCATCATAGGTCCGATTGGAAAGATAGTCGACCCTCGTGCCGGGGTCGATGAAGCGATTGACACGGCAATCGAGGCAGTCAAAATTTTGGCGAAGGGCTAGGGCGTTGTTTGAACAGCGCTAATTATCCCAACCGACACTATTTAGAAAACTTGGGGTATTCGTCATGGGTGATGTCAAATTTTTACATAAGCGTGGCAGAAAATGCAGAGAATAGAGCACAGTCATAATATGAAGAAACATTAAGATTAGCGGTGGCATACGGTAAAATGTCGGATTACAGATCCACCGGGGCCCTTTTTTAACATATCGGCGATCGTGACCTCGTGTGCAGCTCTCCTCAGACGAAAGGAGATCTTGTATGTGGGTTGTCGATTTTCGCAGTTGGGGTATTTTATCTCATGCTCTGGCTGATCTAGACACATGGGGCGCCTCGGTTCAGCGACATCAGAACCGCGAACCGTTCACCCTTAGGTGCACGCCGAGGTACTCGATGACCAGCAGCCCGAGGTAGACCGGCAACAGAATCTCCACCACAGGCATCATCAGCTCGATGTCTGAGAAAGAGCTCGCTCCCCACATCCCCACGAGAAGAAAACCCACGCCGAGCGCTGCATTCGAGAGCTTCACCCCCCGTCGGTCGAGCAGGCCACGGACGAAGAGCTGGGGGGCCACGACTGCAACGAGGAGCGGGGGTGCGAAAGCTATTGCCGTCATGAGCTGGCGGGGAACTCCCGTCACGAGCGACACCGCGAGGGAGACCCAAGCATATGTGATGGAGAGCGGGACCATCCAGCTCCCGAGGACGACTGGGCGCGGGCGGCTAGTCTTGCGCTCGCCCCAGAGGAGCGCCCAGCCCGCTATCCAGATCCCGAGGACGATGAAGAGGATGTACATCGCGATGTTTGTGGGGATGGGCCCGAACGCCGAGTAAACGTAGGGGACCAAGCGCCCCCCAGCACCCAGCCTCATGGTCATGTAGCTCGGGTAGAAGAACAGGCTCAGGGTGAAAAGCGCGATGAAGGAAACGATGAACAGCCGGAAGGCCCACCGGATGTGCACCCTGCGGCGGCCGGCGAGGTTCCACTCTTTTCGGATCGAGCGTTTATCTGAGGATCGCACCCTCATCGGCCGACCCCACCTCTTTCGAATATCTCACCAGGTAGCCTCGCGCGACATTGGGACCGCTCGACCCCTCCTTGACCTCTGAGCTCCGCATGCGATCAACTTCGAAAGTTGTAGGCGGTGACTGAAAATAAAACCTGCGGGTGTTTTTGCCCCCTTATAAAGGACCTCCACCCAAAGCCTGGGCGGGTAGATAAAAAAGTGACAAAAATAAATCAACGAACCGTCGGTGGCACTGTTGTAGGCAAAACAAAGAGATGGAAGGCGGAAGAACGAAAAAGCGAAAAAATTAAGAAAAAAATAGTAATCAAATCACGTAGCCTTTAATATCCGGAGCTCGAATCGGTAGAGTGAGGTGACCGGGGTGGAGGTCCTCGAGGCGATTCGAACGAGGCGCAGCGTTAGGAAATACGAGAAGCGCTCCGTCCCCGAGGAGTTCGTTCGAAAGATCTTGGAGGCCGGCCGGTGGGCACCCTCGGCGAGCAACGCCCAGCCCTGGAGCTTCATCGTGCTCAGGGACGAAGGGGTCCGAAAGGAGGTGGCGCGGGCAGCCACCTACGGGCGCTTCCTCGCCGAAGCCCCGCTGGGGATCGCGGTCGTGGTGGACCCAGCAGCATCCACGCACCCGGTTGAGGACGGGGCGATCGCGACCCAGAACATGCTGCTCGCGGCCCACGCCCTAGGGCTGGGGACGTGCTGGATCGGGTCGTACGGGTCGAGCTACGAGGAGCGGGTGAAGGAGGTGCTGGGGATCCCCGAGGACAAGCGGCTGCTCTCAATTATATCAGTGGGCTACCCGGCAGAGTCCAGTAAATCCACGCGCAGGGATCTCGGGGAGCTCGTGTTCAGGGATCGCTACGGGAAAAGCGGTTGAGGCGGGTGGATGGCCGGCCAAGTTGATCGTCGCAGGCTAACATGTTTTCTGTAACTACTGCTACCGAAAAGCTTTTATCCTTCTGGTTTGTAACTATAATTACAGAAGGGATTGGATGAAACCAGACGACCACCTAACAAAGGCGCAGAGAATAGAGGGGTCCGTTAAAAAACTCGATCTAGCCCGTGACTGGGAAGTAATCATCGAGGGCGTTTACGGCGCCGTGCTACATTACATCGCATACATCGCGGAAACCAAGCTGGGCAAGCATCATGAAACTCACAAGGGATTGCCCAAGTTTCTGGACGAAAGCAACCTATCCGGGCTCGCTGAGGCATTCCGAGAACTTGAGTCACTCCGACAAAGCCGCTGGTATGGTGGCAAGGAGGACGGGGAAATTTCAAGGAGGGTCCTCTCCATCCTCGAGCGGATCAAACAGGAGGGAGGGTTATGATTTCGCGGCTTCCAGCGGAGGACCGCAAGCTCATCGCGAGATTTTTGGACCGGGTGAAAGGCTGGGCCCCACCCACGCTTTCGGGCGTGGTGCTGTTCGGCTCGCTCGTTCGCGGGGATTTCGGGCCCCGATCCGACATCGACGTGCTCATGGTCTTCGACGAGCCAGACCCAAGGCGGCACCTGACCGAGGTCACCAAGATCATCACCGCGCTCAAGCCTCACCGCGAGATACGGCCAGTGCTCACGAACCTCAAGGACGTGGGTGCGGACCTGCTCCAAGAGGTCATGCGGGAGGGGGCGGTGCTCCACGGCAAGCTCGTGGTGGGCCCCGACTCCCTCGCGTTGAGGCCATACTCCATCATCTCCTACGACCTGAGCGCGGCCGACTCCACAACCCGCCAGCGCGTGGCCCGAAGGGTGTACGGGTACAGCTCGCGGAAGCGCGTGGGGAAGCGCCTCAGGGAATACAGCTACCCGGGCTTGGCCGATCGGAAGGATTGCTTCGTTTTGGGTAAAGGGGTCATCGCCCTCCCAGCCGAAACTGCGAAGGGTTTTGTCGAGTTCCTGAAGAGAAATCGCGTGAAGGCCGTTCGGCGCGAGGCGTTTATGTAACTGCGGTTACAACCAAGGCTTGCCCCGCCGCGATTAAAGTTTACCCGGTGCGGGTCGGCCGCGTGGGTCGTGACGCCGGAGCTCCCGGGGGCCGAGTGATTACAAATCGTGAATTCAAATCACACCGACATATCATTTAAACATTTGGCACTTTATTAGGAACGATGTAAATGCCATATATTTTTGTCGTGGATAAAACAAATTTGAGGAAGTGTCTAGAAAGCTATTTGTTTGGTGTTCCTGATACCGCGAGAGCCTATAGTCAAATCCTTTCTATCAAAAAGGGTGAGATGCTTTTTCTTTATGAATACGGCCCTAGGAGAGTCCACGGAATTTATAAAGCGAAGAGTGAGCCATTTACCGAGCGGGATCCATCAAGAGGTCCTTGGAAGGGCAGGAAAAGAGATTTAGACGCAAAATACTATCCCCACCGCATTGAAATTGAGATTAAGCAGTATTATCCCACTGGGGTGGATATCACAAAAATAGAAAAGAGCGAACTGGGTATAGACAGACGCTCCTTCAACGGAAAAAGTTGTATGTACATTAGCGATAGGCAAGCTGAAAAAATTATGGAATTGCTGAAAAGTGTGAATATAGGAGAACCATCCCAATTTTGCGCTGGGGCCCGCTGGGATTCTGATAAACGAACGGTAACCTTGGCAGAACTCAAGGGAGGAAAGGAAGAGAAGCTACAAGTTTTGGTTCAGCAAAATATTGAAAAATTGAGAAAACTTGGTTTGGAGATAGAAGTGCTTGACAGCTACTTCAACATAACAGAATGCATGAGTTGCAAAGCTATGGGAATACTAGACTACGCAGGGCAAATCGATATTTTGGGGAAAGATATCTCAGGAAATTTTATCGTTACGGAATTAAAAGCGGAGGCCGCACAAAAAGCTATTGTTAAACAACTAGAAAATTATGCTTTGGTGGCGAGAAAGACAATCGCCAAACAAGAAAATGTGGGCGTTTCACCTGCGATTATTTGCAAGTCTGCTTCCAACAGACTCATCCGGTATCTCCAACAAAAGAAAATAGCCACATTTGAGCATTGCACTGATTTTGAATCCTATATCGAATTCGAGCGGTTAACATAGTTGCGTGTGCGGGTTGAACGGATCGAATCAGAAACCTTTAAATTCCTCGTTTTTGATCAGATCAGATCGCGTGCTTAAATGGAACTAACCTGTCCAGAATGCTGTTGTGTTGCCATGCGAAAGGTAAAAGAAAATCGATGGGAATGCGAGTTCTGCGGAACTTCATTCGATTTCAAACGATTAAGGGATGCGTTAGACATGCTCGTGGGACGCCAATTTCAAGAGGATTTCATCGATGAGCTTTTGAGCGATGCTAAGCCCGAGGCATTTCCCAAACTCGGCGAACGTACTTGGAAATGGACTGGAAAACACGGCATCTTATACACTCTCGATGCTGGAAATGGTTGGCATGATGTGATGAAAGGTCAAAGGACGTCTTATTTTTTAATGAATAAGCTCCTGCCCATAAGGATGGGTCAGAAATAAATCCACGAACTTGAAATCCCTCGAGTCGAAAAGCCCGCGGTCGGAAAGTCTCAGCTCGGGGATGACGAGTAAGGTGAGGAAGCTGAGCTGCACGAAGGGATTCGGAAGCTTGCACCCGGCCCTTCGTACCGACCGATGCAGCCGCTCCAATCCCTTGGCCAGCTCCCCAGTTCACTCGCCCGACATCAGGCCTACAATCGAGAGGGCAACGCAACGGGTCCTCCCCTCGAAAAAACGAGCCCTCCGCGGCACATGACCGCTCTGGCCGCCTCGCACATGTCCTGGGTGTTGTTTCCGGCCACCACCAAATTATGGCTATCGTGCGCCACGCTGCTCGCGATTGCCCCCCGGACCCAAAGCCCCTGCACGAAAGCCCTTGAAACGGGGCCCGCCGGTATCGGTTGACCACCGCCAGCGCCCCTCGTCCCTTAAAAGAAAATCACGCTTCGACTTTTTTTGGCGAGCCGTGCTAGGTGGATTCGCCTTCGGATGCCAAAACATCCCTGCCGGAGTTCTCGCCCGATGCAAAAACCTGCTACATCTTTCTCTCCGGGCAGAACTCCCGGGGCGGCGGAGTCTTCCTGAGCTTCGCTCCCGGGACCTCTTCTCCCCTGCGCAGCAGGCCGAGAAGGTCGCCCTCCTCCGGGTCCTTGACCTTTCGGTCGAGGTATGCCCAGTCGATCCTGCCCGCGTTGATCTCCAGTAGGGCCCTCAGGTCGTCTACATCCTTCCACCGGCGGAACCGCAGCTTCGTCCTGATCAGGTCTTCGAGCGAGACGAAGGCCACTGTTTTTCCGTGGTACTCGACTCCCCTGGCCCGCTCGAACACCTCCGGGTCGTCCTCCCGGATCAGATCCACGCCGAAGCACTCGGGCGTCTTCAGCGTCGCTATCCCGATCTTGTGGAAGTCCTCACCCCGGGAGATGAACCCCTTCGTCAGGAACTGTCTGACGGCCTCCTCCCACCCCTTATCGTCAAGGAAAACCACGATGTCCACATCGGAAGTCACCCGAATGTGGCCGTACACGGCGCCGGCGATCATCCCGCTCACGGCGTATTCGACCCCGAGCTCCTCGAGTATCCCGATCGCCTTGAAGGTGGTGCTCTCCGCGATGCCCATTCACACCGCCCTCTGCTGGCGGGCCGCATCCCTGATGCCGTAGATGAAGTCGAACGTGTCGAACACGAGCTCCAGCCTGTCTGACATCTCAGGCGTCCCGCGCGGGCGACCAGGCCTCAGCCGCCATAGCACGGACGCACCCCTCCTGGCCCTCTCCAGGGTCCCGGCCTTCGAGAACTTGCTCTGTAGGTTGAGGAACTTCTGGGCGGCCTTCCAGTCCACCCCGGCCCGCCTGGCGACCTCGCGCGTGCTGAGCGGTCCCTCGGCCTTGAGCAGGACCTTCGCAAGCCTGTCCACCACATCCTCGAGACTGCGTTTCGGCATTCCTGGCACCGATAGAACCTTGTAATTATGGGTATATAACCTTAATTCAAAAACGACTAAAACCAAGCCCCAATGTTGCCGATATTTGCGAAGTTTGTAGATTAGGAAGTCCCTGGCTCGGCGAGTATGCCTTCGACCTGCACCCTTAGATGCGGGACATCCTCCGTCACGATTTTCCAGGCCTCCTCCAGTTTCAGGCGGAAGTATTCGTGAATTAACGCGTCCCTCAAATCCGCAAAGTCATTCCACCTTACATCCGGATACTTTTCTTTGATGCCCTTGGAGACGTGTTTGATCGCCTCCCCGATTATCTCCAGCTGTCTCATCACTGCGCTCTGTGTCTTCCGGTCGGCGAGGAAATCCTTCAGCTCCATGTCCCGCACGTATTCCCCTATCTCCACCGTCGCGTCCAAGACGTGTTGCAGGCGGGATTTGTCGCTCCTCATCATAGAATCGCCTTCATCTCCCGCCTGGCCTCCCTCTCGATGTGGGGATCAAGCTTGGTTCCCAGCTCCACCTTCATGCCGAGCACCTCGGACAGCTCTCTCTGGATGCGGAAAAGCTCAAGTCCCACTGGCTTAGGGAACTCGACCAAGATGTCGACATCGCTCCCGGGCCTCGCCTCCCCTCTCGCGTACGAGCCGAAGAGCCACGCCTTTTTAACCCCCCGTTCCCTGAGGGCCGAGGCCAGCTTCTTGATGTCGAGACCTGTGGGGAACGGCGCGATGAAGACCCTTCCACACCCCTTGCACAATAGCCGTTGCTTGCGACTTTTTCCGGCGTAGTGTATGCCCGCCCTCACGACCTCCCTCGAGCTGCAGAACCTACAAATCGGCACGTTCCATCATATAAGTAAGTAAACAAACTCCTTAGGCTGCCGTCCCCAGGCTCCGCCTTGCCGCAATCGTAGCAGCGGAGCTGGCCCCCCGGAAACACCAGCCCACAAGCTAAAAACGTGCTTCCCTCGCTTCATCTCTCACAACTCCTCGTCCAAGAACTCCTCGGCCCCGTGCGCCTCCTCGCAATCCGAGCATATACCAAGCGCCCTCATGGAGGGGTCCTTGCCGGCGCACCCCCTGCAGTACGGCCTCCCGCACTCGCTGCACCTGACTAATTCACCCTCAGGGAACTCGCGCCCGCAGACCGAGCACCTAGACATGCTCTCACTACCACTTCTTTCGCTCGAAGCTTTCCCCACTTCAATCCTCTAAACTTAAAGATACAGCCCATTAACATTCTAGCGAGGAACCCCAATGGCCGGACCCATCGAGATCGGTGTGACGAGCCTCCAATTGGCCCTCGACTGCCCCCTCTGCTTCTGGCTAGCCGAGCGGGTGGGCCCGCCCCCGTCCATCTTCGCAGGGATCACCGCCCAGATGGACTCCGTGATCAAGGGCTACATGAAGCAATTCGTCGGGAGCTCTGATTTGCCTGAGTGGTTCCCCGCCCGCGGCACGCTCTTGGACACAAAACAAACGCTGAGGGCCACTGACCCTGCCACGGGCATCACCGTCGTTGGTAAGCTCGATGCCCTGGTTAAGACCGAGGACGGCAGGTACTACGTGGTCGACTACAAGACGGGCAGGCCCCCCGAGGAGATCCCGGACTACTACCAGACCCAGCTCGACGGGTACGCTTACCTGCTGGAGCGGAATGGGTTCAGGCCTGTGGCCGGAGGGGTGCTCCTGTACTTCACCCCTCAGCACGGAGACCTGAAGGATGGCCTGTTCCCGTTCAAAATCACCGCGGTGCAGGCGCAGGTCGCCTCCAGCCGCGTCCTGTCGGTCCTCGCGCGCGCAAAGGAAATCCTCGAGATGAAGACCCCGCCTCCACGCGCCGAGGACTGCGAGCTCTGCATCTGGCGGGAGCAGGTCGAGGGTGCACTGTCCGAATAGATTTCAATGAGGTCATGGAATTATCATTAAATGGTGGTCGGATGGCAGCATCGGTAAAGCTGAGCAAACGGGCAAAGAGGATACTTGACAACCTACAGACAGAGGCCACGCAGAAAACCGGGAGAAGGGTCTCAAAGCAGGAGCTAATCGAGCTGGTTCTTGATGAGATAAAACGACGGAAGGAGGAATTGATCTCAAAAATCTCCGAGCGCGCCCGCACACCACTAAGTGAAGAGGAAATTAAAAAAATTCTCAGTCTATCAAGCGATTGGGGCGTTGTCACCTCAGAGGATGAAATAGACAAGTATCTATATGGCAAGGAGTGAACGTTGGCATTTATCGTGGAAAGAGATTGGAGAAGGTCCTCATGAAACTCAAGCTCAGACCTTCAGACCTCAAGACGCTCGAGGCCCACGCGCTGGAGGCCTTCCCCCACGAGTGCTGCGGCCTGCTACTGGGGCACTTCCGGGGCGACGAGATTGAGGCGGTGGAGGTGGTCAAGGCGGAGAACGTGAAAAGGTCACCTGTAACATTTGAGGCTGCTCCTGAGTTCGTTTATCACCAGTACAGGCGGGCGGAGGAGCGCGGGCTCGAGCTGGTCGGGATTTACCACTCCCACCCAAACATCGCAGCATTTGTTAGCAGTCACGATTTCAAGATAATGGAGCTCTGGCCGGGGGTAGCTTGGTTGATTTTAAGCGTGGCAAAAGATCGCGTGCTCGAGCGGAAAGCCTACGCGCTGAAAAACGGCAAGATAGAGGAACTCAAGCTCTTGTCTAGCTGACCTTCAACCCCTGCTCTTTGG
The DNA here is from genome assembly GCA_030016755.1 of Candidatus Hodarchaeaceae archaeon. Taxonomy (GTDB): domain Archaea; phylum Hadarchaeota; class Hadarchaeia; order Hadarchaeales; family Hadarchaeaceae; genus JASEJC01. The sequence goes on from JASEJC010000004.1 coordinate 27,031, forward strand.
CGATCTCGAGGAATGCCTTCGCGACCCGCTCAACCTTCTCCCGAGGCAGGCCATAGGGGTTGAGCTTGAAGTGCTTGGTGAGCCCTGGCTGCACCCCGACAATCCCGCGGCGCTTCAGCTCCTCGTACAGGAAGAAGCCGCGCCGCTTGTGTTTCTCTGAGGCCCTGTAGATCCCCTCCGACTCCATGTGGGTGAGGGTGTGCTGTTTTGGTTTGACCCCCAGCTGGCGGGTGCCCTCGATTCGCTCAAGCTGCTCGACCAAATACCTAGCATTCTCCACCTCTTCCTCCCACCGCTCGACCCGCTCGACCACGTGGGGGAACGAGGCCATCAGCGAGATAAGCGGGGCGCCCATGACCGTGCAGCCCAGCAGCGCGTACTCCTTCAGCCCAAACTTGCGCTTGCTCCAGTCACCGACGATCTTCGAGCGCGCAAGCACCCGGTCCGCGAGTTCTTCCCTCAGCGCGAGGATTCCGGTCGGGGCGCTCGCAGCCCATGACTTGTGCCCGCTCGACACGATGATATCCGCGCCGAGTTTTTTTCCATCGATCGGCATGACCCCTGCAGTGTAGGCCGCGTTCAGCAGGAAAGGGACACCATACTTTTTACAAATTTTTCCAACGGCCGCTGCGTCGTTCAGGTTGCCGTAAAGGTAGTCGACGTGGGTGAGCAGGACCGCCGCAGGGAGCTTCCCGGTCTCCCGCTTGACCTCCTCTATTTTATCGGCGTACGCGTTCAGGTCGACCCTAAACTCAGGGTGGCCGCTGTGGGGGACCTCCTTGACCTTGAGCCGAGCCAGTTCTATTGCAGTGTAGGTGGAGTAGTGGGCGAGGCCGTCGACGACCACGTAGTCGCCGGGCTCCCCAAGGGTCGTGAACGCTATGAACTTGGCCTCCCTGCAACGCGTCACCACCCGGGCGATGTCCATCCCCAAAAATTCCGCCAAGTCCCTCATGAACTGGGCTATGGGCGGGCGCTCGATCGCGTCAAGCCTCGCTGCCTTTGGCGGGCACCAGTCGCAGGTCGAGTAACCATCGCCGAACTCGGCCAGGGCCTTCCGCGCCTCCGGGCTCAGCACCCCTCCCCGCTGGATGGGATTGAGGTTGATGTATCGCTCCTCCTTGAAGTCGCGCTTCAGGCCGAGGTATCGCTCGAGCCTTTCCTTCGGGATTTTGGGCATGCGCAACTACCTGCCCCGCTTGCTGCAGACCGGGCAACGCGGGTCTCGTTTGACCTTCATCTCGTCGAACGTCATATCCATACCGTTGAATATCAGCAGCCTTCCGACGAGGGGCTCGCCCACCCCTGTGATGAGCTTGATCGTCTCCATCGCCTGCAGGCACCCGATCACCCCAGGGGTTACCCCGAGCACCGGGAATATCGGCTTTTTAGGTGGCTCCTGCGGCACAAGACACCTCAGGCACGGGCCCTTCCCAGGCACTATCGTCATGAGCTGGCCCATCAACCCCTCGACCGCCCCGTGGACGAACGGGATTCGAGCGCGCACGCAGGCCTCGTTGAGCAGGTAGCGAATCGGGTAGTTATCCATGCCGTCGACCACGACATCCGCCCCCTTAATGAGCTGGTTCACGTTTTCAGGGGTTATCCGCTCGAGCTTGCTGTCGATCTTGACGTTTGGATTCATCGCGTACAGCTTCTCGACCGCGGATGCCGCCTTCGAGTGCCCCACATCGAGCTCCCAGTGCAGCACTTGGCGGTTGAGGTTCGTCATGTCGACCCGCTGCTCGTCTATGATCGTGAGGTGCCCGACCCCAGCCTCGACCAAATAAATCGAGGAGGGACTACCAAGCCCTCCGAGTCCCGCGACGAACACGTGGGCCCGCTTAAGCTTGAGCTGCCCATTTTTCCCAAAACCCGGAATGATTATCTGGCGGTCGTAGCGCTCGAGTTCCTTGGTGGTCAGCCTGCCACCCGAGACCGGCGGGAAGATTGCCACCACGTCCCCGTCCTTCAGAGGGGTGTCGAGCCCTTCGAGGAGGCGTATCCCCCGCCCGTTCACCAAAATGTTCACGGTGTCGCGGAGCTTTCGCGTCCTTGGGGAGTAAAGTTGCTCGGCCAGTTTGTCCCCAAACCTGCGGACGAGTTCTTCAAGTAGAGAGGCGATGTCTTTCACTTTCTCGACTTGCTCCTGCTCTTTCCCCACCGCCTCTCGAAAGTTGGCGAAGAACTTCACGGTGATTGTCATCGGCTCCCATCCACGTTAGGGGTGCATCTATAAAATGGGTGCTTGCTCCAGCCCATAACCACGGTATTTTTTCAGTGTGGTCGATAGCTCACGGGATTCTGGCGCTACTCGGCTCAACTCAGGTAGCTTGCCCCATGTGCCGATGTACTCTCCCCTCACGATAAGGCAGCCCCGGATTTCTGGAATGCACTTGGCGCGGCTCAGACCTCGCTCGATCGATGATTTGGTGTCCACCCCATTCACCGCATTCGCTATCGAGGTCGCCGCCGCGTCTGCCACGGAGGCCTCCCGCGCAACCGCGACGACAGCGTCAGCCCACCCGAAACTTATCGAATGCCCCACCGTGCCAGAGCTCGTGCAAATCCCAATCGGCAGCTCAGCCGCCCGGACGAGGAATCCTATTTTTCCCGAACCCTCCGCGTGACCGGCGAAAACCCCCACGCGGAACTCCCGGTCTCCCGCTATCGCAATGTCGCCACCATTTTCGACCACCACGTTTACAGCGCCGGCCCTCAGTGCAGCCTCGGCCGCGACCTGTGAGATCGCCCCAGCAACCGCGGCGAAGGGCCCGACCCCGGCAAGTTCCCCAGCCCTAAGCATCAGCTCGATGACCCTCGGGTGTCCACCCCCGAGCTTCAGAGGCTCCAGCGACCACCGGAACTCAGGGCATTTGAGGATGAACCGCTCGATCTCGCACCTGGCTCGCAAGCTGGCGTCGATCGCGGCATCGATTGCTCGCTCTTCGTCGCACTTGATGCGGAGGTTCGTCTCCCTGAAGGACCAAGTTCGCTCGTGCATGGAGACCACCTAGAACTCCGATAGCTTGAGCGCCCGCACCGGGCACGAGGGCACACAGAGCTCACAGTAGATGCACTTGTCCTCGTCGAGCTCGACCGTTTTGTCGTCAGTTGTATACAGTGCACCCGTCGGACAGAGCGAGAGGCACGCCCCGCAATCGAAGCATGAATCGCGGTCGAGCTGGATCGCGCGCTTGATCTCCCTGACCTCGACGCCCTTCCGCTCGAACAGCTCGATGGCATTGTCAACATCCTTGTCGGGGGCATCGATCGCGATTAGAATTTCCCCGCCCCGCGTGCCGAACTCCGCGTAAAGTATGTTCAGCAGCAGCCCGGTCTCCTTGATCACCGAGGCCAGGATGGGCTCAGTTGTCTTCTGGGGGGAGTACCTCAGCAAAATCTTTCGCGTCATCTCTCTCGCCTCCCCAGCAGCTTCGATAAATCACTGCTAGTTATTATCCCTCTAAGTTCACCCTTGGCGTTCACCACCGGAAGCCCTGAGATCCAATACTTGTCGAGCTTTCTGGCCACTACATCGATTGGCTCATCCTCGGCCGCCGTGATGACCTTGTGGGTCAGGATTTCCGACAATTTCTTCTTCTCAGTCCCGACCGATACGGCGATGTCCCATGAGGTCACGATGCCCACGAGCTTCCCCTTTGCGTCCACGATCGGCAGGTGGTCGAAGTTCCGCTCCGCGAATATCTTTGCAGCGCTGGCGATCGAGTCAGTCGGCTTGGCGGTCACCACCTCTCGCGTCATCAAGTCCCTGACGAACGGGACAGCCGCGACCTGCTTCATGGGTTTGAACACTTGGTCAGTGACGAGCCTCTTCACGGGTTCGGATAGGAAGAACTTCTTTTCCTGGATCCACTTCTTAAGTATACCAGCGATTTCCCGCGCGCGCTTCAGGCTGCTCAGGGGGCTGACGGGAACTTCCTTGCCATCGATTTCGACCTTCCCTGATTTCAGTTCGGCGTAAGTGACCTCCCTGAGGATTGGGCGGTCCCTCCTGGGGACACCGTAGTCGATGAGGTTGGTCTTTATCTCCTCGTCGCTGATGCCCGTGGTCTTCGCGACTCGCTCGTTTATGATTGGGATGGGGATGCCAATGCCGACGTAGAGCGTGGTCCCGTATTTTTCAATCGTTGCCCCGCGGATGAAGCGCGCATCCATTTCCTTGAGGTTCCCGACAGTCATTATGTTTCCCATTGCATTGGTTGGGGCGTGCTGGGTCCCCTCCCAGAAGATGTAACCCTGGGCGCCACCCAAGAAGATCCGGGTCCCAATCCCGATGGTTTCATAGTTGGGGTCGTTGTGCAGCGGGCTCAAGCTCCCGGATCCAGAGTAGGTCACGTTGCCGTAGTTGGGGAGTAGGGTGCCCATGTAGGTATAGATCGTTTCATCGCGCGAGTTGGTTGCAGCGACGTAGCGTTGGTATGCGTTGCGCGGGTTACATAAGACTGCCTGGTTTAAGTCGTCTTTCGTCACGGTGGTCTCGAGTTCCCTGCGCGGGTAGCAGTCGGTGCCGTACGCGATGGCTCGGACCTCTACCTCCTTTCCTCGGACCAGATCCTCTATGACGTGACCTCCCCCGTAATCGAAGCCGCGGGTCTCGCTGAGCTGGGTGGCGCCTATGTAGGCATCGACGGCCGCGACACCGGTGTAGGCCTCGACATCGTTCAGCCAGACGCGCTGCATCTTGATCGGCGGGTCGGCGTGTCCGAAGTTCAGCCATGCCCCGGAGCTGCACATTGCTCCGAAGGTCCCCGTGGTGACGACATCCACCTCCTTGGCGGCCTTTAGCTCGCCTTTTTCTCGAACGATCTCTACCATCTCCTCAGCCGTCACCACCACGGCATCGCCACGCCTGATCCGCTCGTTTATCTCGGCCACCGATTTGTTTACCTTGGTCCCGACCAATCTTGACCCCCCTGAGGTTGAAAATAGTTGAAAATTACTAGTATTTATATTTTTTGCTTTTAATATTACTCATGGGAATATAGACAAAATGGGCGGTAAAGCTTAATTTGCAGGGCAGTTATCGCACTCTGGGTATAAATGAAAAAACTTCACTTGGCTCGTGCCCACCGTTCCCTCGGGGCGCAGCTTGTCGAGTTCGCGGGGTGGGAGATGCCGCTGAAGTACACCTCCGTGATCGAGGAGCACTTGGCCGTGCGCGAGGCGGTCGGGCTCTTTGATGTCAGCCACATGGGTGAGTTCAGCGTGCGGGGCCCGGGGGCGCTCGACTTCCTGCAGCGCGTCACCTCAAACGATGTCTCAAAACTTGCTGTTGGGGGCGCGCAGTACTCGACGGTCCTCAACGAGCGCGGCGGCATCAGAGATGATGTGGTTGTGTACAGGCTGGGGGAGCAGGAGTTCATGGTCGTCTGCAACGCTGCAAACGTCGAGAAGCTGAGCGACTGGTTTGCGCAGCAAATTGGCGAGGGCACGGATCTGAAAGACATCACGATGACCACGGTCCTGCTTGCCCTTCAGGGACCAAAAGCGCAGCAGGTCCTCCAACCCCTCACAAAATTCGACCTCACCCAGCTGAAGCGGTTCAAGGCGGCACGTGCGGAGGTCGCTGGAGTTTCCGTGCTCGCGAGCCGCAGCGGCTACACGGGCGAGGACGGGTTCGAACTCTACATGTTTGATGAGCCCACATCCAACCCCATCAGGGCCGAGAAGCTGTGGGGTGCTCTGCTCAAGGCCGGCGCGAGCGCTGGCATTAAACCCTGCGGGCTGGGGGCTCGCGACACGACACGCCTCGAGGCTGGCCTGTGCCTCTACGGCAACGACCTGACGGAGGAGATCACGCCGCTTGAGGCCCGCATCGATTTCGTGGTAAAGTTCGAGAAAGGTGAATTCATCGGGCGCACCCCTTTGCTCGAGCAAAAGAACTCGGGGCTGAAGCGCGCTCGGGTTGGGCTGCGGATGCTCGAGGCAGGGGTGCCGAGGCAGGGGTACGGGATTTTCAGGGGCGATCAAAAAATAGGGGCGGTGACCTCGGGCACTTTCTCCCCGCTGCTCAAGGTCGGGGTCGCGATGGGCTACGCCAAGCCAGATCTGAAGGTCGGGGATAGGGTGGAGGTTGAGATTCACGGCAAGCGGCGGGCGGCCGAGGTCGTCAACTGGCCTTTTTATGATCCGGCGAAATACGGGCACTCAAGGCGGTAAGATGGTCAAACTCATCGGTGACCTGATAAAGGACGTCATCGAGCCAGGTTTCTGCTTGGGTTGCAACGCCTGTGTCGCCGCGTGCCCGATGCAGTGCATCAAGAAGGAGGAAAATGAAATTCCGGTGTTGAAGACGGGGTGCATCAACTGCGGCATCTGCTACGGGCAGTGCCCCCAAGTAGTGGACCCGAAAACGCTACAGAAAGCCATCTTTGGCGATAACCCCACCGATGAACTCTTGGGTACCTACACCCAAGCGCTGGCGGTCGAGGCGAAGGATGCAATCATGAAGGCGCACGGCCAAGACGGTGGCGCGGTCACGGCCCTCTTGAGTTCACTTCTAGATGATGGGTACATCGATGGGGCAGTGGTCGTGGGAACGGGGGAAGCGCCCTGGCAGCCCGTCGCAAGGGTTGCAACGACAACCGGAGAGCTCATCGAGTGCGCAGGCAGCAAGTACACTAGGACTCCATTGTTCATCGGGTTGCGCGACGCGGTCAACCTCTACTATCGCAAGCGCGTGGCAATCGTGGGGACCCCCTGCAATATCGTCGCTTCGTGGAGGATGCAGTTCTCCGAACCCACGAACCGGCACCTCGGCGAGACGATAAGGCTCCGGGTGGGGCTCTTCTGCGGCGGGGTCTTCAGGTACAAGGAGTTCCTCAAGGACATCATCGAAAGGCAGCTGCGGGCCCCGCTTGCAGAGGTGGCCAAGTTCGACATGAAAGACGGGAGATTTGTGATCTACCTCAGGCACAAGCCCAAGCGGGAGCTTGCCCTCAGCGCCGTGAAACGCTACATCGACCTGCCCTGTAAGATCTGCTCAGACTTCACGGCGGAGTTCGCCGATATCTCCGTGGGTTCGGCTGGTTCACCGCACGGGCGCTCGACGGTGCTCATCCGCACGCCCACGGGCGCCGAGGCATTCGATGTGGCGAAGAAATTCAGAAAATTCAGCGCGGTTGAGCTGGAGAAGGTGAAACCCGGCATCGAGGGGGTCAGGCTGGAGGCGAAGGCGAAGAAAGGGGCCGCAGCGAAGGAGCTAGAGATTATGCGCAGGCAGAAGAAGCCGCTACCGGTTTGGCTGCAGGAGCGCCCGCCCGAACCACCAAAGGAAACGATTGAATCGCTCAAGAGCATCAGCCGGGTTTAGGGTTCTATGTTTGGATTGAATTCCAGCGGGCGTTAATCAACAGGGGTGTTTATCATGTTCACAGCAAAGCTTTCGTCACCAGCTTCAGGGACTTGACCGGCTAAGATGATGAAGTCCTTTCTCACACTGAGGAATCCCGAACCCGTTAGAGTTAAATCTAATTCCAAAAACTATGTGTGATGGCAAAAGTAGGAATAGGCCTTGCAGGGCTGGGCTTCGTGGCCAGGGTTCACTCCAGAGCTTTGAGCGGGATACCGGAGGCAAGGGTAGTTGCCGCGTGGTCGAAGTTTCCCGAGGAGCACGGCAGGTTCAGCGAGTTCACAAAGAAGCTGGGCTTTGAGGTTGAAAAATACTACACCGACCTTAGAAAAATGCTTGAGGACCCAAAGGTCGATGCTGTCATCTGTGCCATTCCTCCAAGATTTGTTGAGCCCATTGCTGGCGAAATCATCCAATCTGGAAAACCCACCATCGTCGAATGCCCTCCGGGCGACACCCCGGAAGTGATAGATCGACTCGACAAATTAGCAAAAGAAAGGGGTGCCAGGGTGATGCCGGGGCACTGCTACCGCTTTGCCCCATGCTTCAAAAAATCAAAAGAACTCATCGATGAGGGTGAAATCGGGGCTCCAACATTTGTCCATTTCAGAGAGTTTGTGCCTGCAGATAGTCTCGCAAGGCAGTGGCCGCGCGGGTCTTGGATCTGGAACAAGGAGAGCGGTGGGCCGATACCGACCATGACGGTGTTCTGCATGGATATGGCACGCTGGCTCTTGAACTCTGAACCTATCTCTCTGTATGCGACAATTAAGTGGCAAGAGCTACCACAATTCGGCATCCTGGGTTACACCGTGGCAAACGTGATAAAATTCAGGAATGGTGTCACGTGGGTAAATGAGTTCAGTGGCAGCGTTGCACAGAGCATGGGGCCCCCGGTGAAGATGGAAATCATTGGTGAGGATGGGGGTGCTGTTGTGGCAGATGGTCCTGAGAAGGTCATCCTCTACTCTGGAAAAGGGGGGCAGAAGGAATGGCCATTCGAGCTGACCCGACCAGAGAGGTGGGGCCACAGGCAGCAGGACGAGTACTTCATCAAATCTGTGGTGATCGGACGTGAGGAACCAGTCGTGAAATTGCAGGATGCAAAGAAAGCGTTGAAAATGTCGCTGGCTATTTTGGAATCATCAAAAACTGGCAAGGAGATCCACTTTGATTAAAGTGTTGTGGGTGTACCTGTGACTAAAAAAACGGTCTTGGCACTCGCGGGGAGCCCGGTGAAAGGCGGAAGCACCGACAGGTTGCTGGATCAGGTGCTCAGAGGTACAAGGACGAAGGACGCGAGCGTGGAGAAAATCTACCTGTGTGATCTCAAGATAACCCCATGCAATTCCTGCGGCAAGTGCGAGAAGACAGGTGTGTGTCCTATCGACGACGATATGAAATGGCTTTACAAAAAACTGCTCAAATCACACGTAATCATCTTGGCATCGCCTATTTATTTCATGGGACTACCTGCGCAAGCGAAATCCATGATAGACCGCTGCCAGTCCATTTGGGTCGAGAGGTTCAAGCTGAAGAAAAAATTCGGAAAAAAGGACCGCATGGGATTCTTCATATCTGTCGGAAATATGACTCGCCCGCATCTGTTTAAAGGGGCGGTTGCGACTGTGAAAGCTTTTTTCGCGACGATCGGTGTGAAGTACACTGGGGACCTGCTTTTCCCGAAAATCAATGGAAAGAAGGATATCATGGAGCATCCCACCGCGATGAGTGATGCTTTAGAGGCAGGCGCAAAGCTCGTCAGCGATTAGAATGGAATCGAGCGAGAAACCCCATGCGCTTCAGCCGTGGGATGAATCACGTGCCGAAGGCCGAAGATGGGATCTCTTAAAAGGCGAAGGCAAACGCTATTTAAGAACTCTGCCCATCATTCTATCATTGCTTTCTTTATTCAGGCGATGCCGTACATCATTTTGTTTTTTAGACGGTTATTGAAACCGAAAGTTAAAGCCATTCGTTTAACCGGAGGGTAACCAATGGCACGTCAGACCGCCCATCATCAGGTTCATCGCCAAAGCTCAGACGATGTCGTGACATCATCCGTGCCATTTAAAAGCTAATCGGCTCGATGATAAAAATTTTTGGTAAGCACATTGGCATTCACATTTTCTAGTTCTGAATGTCGCTCAGAACTACAACAGATGTGAAACCGAGAAATTTCATCAGGGCAACGTTGAATTAATCTCCAAACAGCGCGTTCAGGATGATCTCCGGCTTGAACTCCACCAAGTCGTCGTAACCCTGCCCGGTCCCCAAGAACAGGATTGGCTTCCCGGTGACCTGCGTTATCGAGAGGGCTGCCCCCCCGCGAGCGTCTGCATCCATCTTGCACAAAATCGACCCAGTTATGCCGACAGTCTGATCGAAAGTCCTGGCCTGCTCGACCGCGTCGTTCCCCGTTAGGGCGTCCCCGACGAAAATCACGAGGTCAGGCTTTGCCACGCGCACGATTTTTTTCATCTCGTCCATCAGATTGACATCAGTCTGCATTCGCCCCGCCGTGTCCACAAGCACAACATCTAGTCCCTTGGCCTTGGCATGGGATATCGCGTCGTAGGCAACAGCCGCAGCGTCTGCACCCCGGCGCTGCTTGACCACGCCCACGTTCAGCCGCTCCGCATGGATTTCAAGCTGTTCGATTCCAGCCGCCCTGAAGGTGTCGGCTGCGGCGAGCACGACCTTGTAGCCGCGCCCCATCAAATATCTCGCCAATTTCGCGATGCTGGTCGTTTTGCCGTGGCCGTTTATCCCCACGAAAACTATCACCGCGGGCTCGCCCTTTGCGCGTTTGGCGTCGATGGTTCCAAGCAGGTCGACCTTTCGCTCGGTCACCAAAACCTCCTGGATGGCCTGCCGCAGCACCTCGTCGGCCAGTTTCTTCGGGTCCTCCTTGAGGCCCAGCTTTCGCCCCACGAGGCCCGATTTCACGCGCTCGATGATGCTGTCTGTGACGGGGACCGCGACATCGCTCTCAAGCAACCCAACCTGAAGCTCCCAGATGATGTCCTCCACGTCCTTAGGGGAGAGCTCCCTGCGGGTGATGCGCTTCACGACCCTGCGCAGTACCCTTCTTGGCTTCTCTGGAGATGGGATCTCGGGCGGGGCTTTGGGTTTAGCAGGTGGGACCTTCGGGACTTTTTTGCTAGGTGGAGCTTTAGGTGGGGCCTCGGGTGGAACTTTCGGTGGTAGCTCAGGTGGGGCTTCGGGTAAAACTTCAGGTTCGGACACAGGTGGGACTTCAAGGGTCGGCACAAGTTCAGGTTCGGCCTTCTTGCGAATGCGCTCCGCAACTCGCTTGAGCTTTTGCTTTAGCTTCTCAAACATCCGCTGCCCCTCGTCCACTGGGCTCTTCTCTCGTCTTTTGGAGAATTCGCTCCGCTTCAGGTCTAAGGGTCTCGATGCGCTCCTCAAGCCTGCCCAGCTCCTCACGCGAACGCTCTATGGCTTCCTCAATCTCCTTCCCGCGGGCCTCAAGAACTTGTATGGCATCGTCAGCTTTTCGCTCGACCGACACATCAGCCCCCAACCCCGTTATCACCTTATCAGAAAGGGCGAGTTTGGCGGTGATAAAGGAGTCCGACCCTATGGGGACCAAAATCTCGGTGTCGGGCTTAAGCTCCTTCAGGTTCTTGATCGCGCCCACCGTCATGGAGAGTTCCGTGAGTGATGTTGCGAGTATGGAGATTTGCTGCCGAAGGGCATCGACCGCGGCCTGGTAACCACTGAGCTGACCAAGGATGCGCTGCAGCCTCTCCTGATCCTCTTTCGTCAGCCGCTCCATTCGATCACTCCAACATGGCGAGAACTCTCGGGTCGGTTACCTCTTTGGGATTAATCTCGGCCACATCCTCTATATTGATTTGGTTTCGTTTGAGTTTGTGCCTGCTCCCAAGTTCCGAGTAGACACGCTCAAGCGCATGCTCCTTGGTGAGCGCGAGCAACTCCCGCGTGAACTTTTGGCGGTAGAGCCCCTGTTTGAACCACCCACGGATTCTGTAGACCTGCATTTTTACACCTCAGATAAACCCCAGGGCGCTTTCGATGCGGCCGAGTTCTGGTCCTGTGGAGGTCATGCCGACGACCGCACCGTTTGAGTTCGCCACCATACAAAGTCCAACAAATTTTACCCCGCCGCACGCCGTTCCCACTTCCACAGGTACCCCGAGCACCCTTTCCGCAAGCTTCAGCTCACTCTCCGACACGTCCGGATGCAGAAGCGCCCCGCGGTTGGTGGCTACGCCGGCCGCTCCCACATTTTTTATCCCCGCAATCGTTCCGCGCTTGACAGGGGTACCGAGCTTCTGAGTTAGGATCTGAAGGACTTCATCTGGGAGGTCTGGGTTTACGATCGCGCCGCGGTCGTTTGCTAATACAATATTCCCAAACGCTGTGAACTTGCTTTTGATTTGCTCGATGCCAATGCCGAACTTGGCCAGCCGCGCTTCGCCCTCCATCTCGAACAGATCCGAGCAAATAAGGCCCCTCGAGTTACCTGCCGCTAAAATCCCAATCAAGGGGCTCCGGCCCATGTCGCTCCTGATTATAGGCACGCCCAAAGCATTCTGCGCCTCCTGCTCTCGAAAGTGGAACCGTGCCGGAAACAGAGCAATCCTATCGGTGCACAAAGCGAATGCTCCCAAGTAAGGAATCCTGTTGAACCCCATCCTGATAAGCGCCATGTCTCCACCTTGGCTACCCAGCGAGGGAAGCCTCCACCGACCCGTCGTCCTGCTTCACGGCCCGCACCCTGATCCTCAATGGGGGGTGCTTGCCTCCGCGTTCCCAGAGTTTGCGGTTTAACCCAGAATCTAGCTTTATCTCGTCCGACTTCATGTGTTTTTTCAAAAATTCTCGGACCAACTTCGCCGCTCGCTGGGTGCGCCGCTGGCGGGCAACCCGTTTGGCTTCCCGTAATGGGATGATGTAGATCCGCTCCTCTGGCATGATATCACCTATGGTTTGATGCGTTGTCGGCGCCAGCTCCGTCTCTTTACGTGGGTGCGAATCCTACCTCGAGTCTTGCCCATAACCCAGACAGGAGCCCGCCTTGTGAGCTTCCCTGCTCTGCCCAGCCTTCGTTTCAGTGGAGCTGGCTTGTTCCGCGCCATTTAGGCCCTCCTTATCTTGAACTCGCGCTTGCGTGTCTGCAGTCGGTTCAAAATTTCCTTCAGCTGTGAATCCGTAATTTTGGAAGCGAGCCTGCCGGACTGGGCGAGCTGAATCAGCTGGAGTTCAAGTTTTTCGGCAAACTCTGGCCTTGCCGCGCGGATGTTGGCGAGCCTGCTTCGGGCTTCGGGGGTGAGAATATGCTGGATGGCGATTCGTTTTTGAATCTCGTACTGCTGCCTGAGTTCGGCTTGGCGCTGTTGCTCTTGGAGTTGGGCCTGCAACTCGAGCATCCTCCGCTTCCTCAATTCTTCTAGTTCTTCCTCTTCTTCCGCCATAGGGTCACACCTTCCCCCTGGCTTTTAGCTGCTCGGCTAGCCGTTCTAGCATCTCCGCACTTTTTGGGGTTAGCTTTCGGCCCCGGCGCTCGGCTTTGGTCACGAGCCCCGCACGCTCGAGCTGCTGAAGGATGACTCGGATGATCTTCCCGCCGGCCTTTCGGAAATGTGCAGGGGCCTGCCCCCGGTGCTGCCGCCCACCGTAGTAGCTGCGGAGCCTCGAGATCCCAACCGGGCCGTCGATGTAGATACGCCGGAGGAGCGACGCCGCGCGCGTGTACCACCAGTCGGGTTGCTCTGGCGGGCGCTCCTTGTGGGCCCCCGTTTTGGCGAAGTGACTCCACTGGGGCGGCGTGAGCTCTTTCATCCCTTTCAGCTCCTCACCCACCCGCTTGATGAGGGCATCTGCGGAAACCTCTCTAACCGACATTTCTTCCCCACTTATAGTTCATCAACCAACCCTCTTGAAGCTGGCGATATTAACACTTTCCCGTGCGCTTTGAAGTTTTTCTCTTCGGCTTGTAGGGTAAGCGCGAAACGCGACCACACCTCAAGCAAGTTATGATCACGCAACCCGACTGAACCCTCACGCGGCAGCTGGCGCCGGGTTTCCAGAATGAGAGGCACTTCCTACAAAATTTTCGCCTCAAGGCTAGGGGGAGCTTGAGATTGTATCGGGTTTTGAGCCTCCACGCCAGCCGCACATAGCGGTCGGCGAGTTCCGGGCGCTGTTTGAATGTTTCCTCCGCCGATCTGAGAAGGTGCTCCATCTGCTCCGCCGCTATTTTTTTGAACTCGTCGGCTGGTTTGTGTGTTCGGCGGTGCGTCATGGGTCATCTCCTCAAACGGAGCTCTGGGATACCGAATGTCTCTTCGTAAGCATAAACTGCCCGCGCGATGACGGTCGGGGCGCGGAGGAGTTCGGGATCGATGCTCACGAGTTCGTCCGAGAGCTTGTCAACATCGGACAGGAAATCACCGCGTGGAAACCCGCCGACTACTACACAGACCTCGTCCTCCCTCGAGAGCCCGCGGTAGACCTCTTTTAAGGACCTCCGCTGCCCCCGCTCGCTGAAGGTCAAGACTTTTTTCGGCTTCAGCCGTTCGAGCAGGGCCGCAAGGGATGCATCCTCAAGGCGGAGCAGCGGGTTCTCTGGTGG
>JASEJC010000050.1 GCA_030016755.1 Candidatus Hodarchaeaceae archaeon
CGCGAGTTCCAGATCGCCGAAGCCGCCTCCCTTTCCCACCCTGCCTCCGTCCTTATCGACAGCCACGGAACCTTCCACGATTAGGTCTACTTTTAGCCCACGGACGCCTGTTTTTCTGCCGTGTTTGAATGCCCCTCGAATGCTCGCGGCTTCCCTTGCGTTTTTTATCTCGGCTGGATTGAGCGCGATGAACCCCTCTCGCAGCCTAGGGGTCGCCATGATCAGACGCTTCCCATCGCGCAGCGCCAGCTCCCGCACGGCTAACTGGGCAGCGTCTGGGTTCGCGAAGATCGTTTTCGCTGACTTATAGGCAGGAAGCGAACGAAGACGGGCGGCGGCCTCCGCGCTCCCCACGAAGTTCGGGATTCGCCCTCGGATAGGCTTCGGGAAAGCGGCCACTCCTGCTGCCTCAAGCTCGTGCCATACCCGCTCGCGGATGGCTTGCTTGTCCACAATAAACCCGAAGTTTATATATGTCCCGAATTCATTTAATTTGGTCAGGTGGTCATTATCGCGCGAAGGGAGGTTGACGTCAGGCCTATCATCGGCGCAGTGGTCGTCTTCCTGATAATAGGCTCGATTATCTTTGGCATCTATTACTTCGCCATCGCAAAGCCTGCGGCGGATGCGCTCTCGCTGGCAAAAGATTCCGCCATCGTTCAAATAGAATCTAACCTTTCTTCGATAGGAACCAGCCAAGCCACGTCCTCAGCTTTAGATTACAAAAGCCAAGTGCGGGGCGCGGGTTCTATTGCTGATATAAACTCGATACTTAACAACGTCAACACCACAGTCCAGACCGAGCAGAAGCGCAAGGAGTTGCTGGACCTAGCCAAGACCGCGACGGACGGCACCTACTACTCCGCGACTGCCGCCTCAAACAAGACCCAAGTTCAGGCCCTGGCCGACCTTTCGCAGGCCCTCAAAACCGCGATAAACGCGAAACAGACGAAATCTGACCTCGAGGCGTACGCGCCGCAGATTGATAACCAGGCGACCACAACTTGGCAGACCCTCTTAACTGACGTCGTGAACCAAATAGCTGAGAACCGAGTAGCGCTGACCCGCAACAGCCCAGCTTACGGGGAATTCATGGGCAAAGAAAATGCGATTACCTACATCAGGGGGCAAAACTGGCAGGTCCTCCGCGAGCTGAAATTTGAGGGGGCGACAGTTCGGGTGCCGGTCTTGGACACCTTCCAGCGAACCCCGACCATCAAGGCCGGCTCAACTGTGAAGGTCTACGTCTACGACACTGTGACGGACAACATGAGGCTGATGTACGGCAACGCTATCGTCAGCAACGTGATCTACTCTCAAGCCGACATCGGTACCATCGCTTGGACCCTCACAGATGGGGCCACCTCGCAGTCCTACTCAGTGAACATGTGGGAGACCCTCAAGGCGGCTGCTGCAGGGGATGCTGAGGCGGCGGCCGTGGGTTGGTCCGCCTACGGGGCTGATCTCATGGACCGCGCCCTGACCGCCAACATCGGGAAGTACACGGTGTCGGTCATCTACGTGGTGGAGGTGTCGGACACCATCGGCGAGCAGATCGCGCAGTACGAGTTCCACGAGTCGGCCACGAAGGACATCATCCTGATACCCACTGTTTAATCAGTTTATTGGCCGCTACATTTGGCCACCAACTTGGATGCTGAGGAAAATGCCGAACAACTTCCTCATCACTGGGCGCCCCGGCAGCGGCAAGACCTCCGTCATCAAGCGGACCATATCGATTTTGCGCGAGCAGGGGCTTCGGGCCGGAGGCATTTACTGTCCTGAGATCCGCGAGGGCGGCGTCAGGCTCGGGTTCAAGATCATCGACATAATCACCGGCGAGGAGCGAATCCTGGCGCACGTGAACCAGCGCGAGGGCCCTCAGGTCAGCAAGTACCGGGTAAATGTTAAAAATGTGGACGCGCTGAGCGAAACGGCGATCGGGCGAGCACTGCAGGAGGCCGATTTTGTTGTGGTCGACGAGATAGCGCCCATGGAACTCCACAGCGAGGGTTTCAGACGCGCGGTTTGGGCTGCTCTCGACTCACCAAAACCACTGCTCGCAATCATCCACCAACGCACCACGACTGGTTTCATAGGTGACGTCAAAGCTCGCCCCGATATCAAGATTTTCGAGGTGACCCCAAGCACGCGGGCGGGGCTAACCAAGCGACTTGCCGAGTTCATCGCGGAGGCGTTGGGATGAGGTGTGTGATTGTCAATTTTCGGGGTGGGTTCCGCAGGCGCCGCGGCGACGAAATCGTGATTCGCCCACCTGAAAAGTTTGAGGGCTCACTCATCGGGCGAAAAGTCGTGTGGCTCAACCCTCGGACGGGAAACAAAATCATTGGGAAAATCGTTGCTGCCCACGGAGGTGCATGCTACCGCGCCCGCCTTCGCTCGGGCTTGCCGGGCTGGGCCGTGGGCGGAGCTGTCGAGGTCTTGTAACTTTCTTCTCGAGTGCTCCTGCTATCTCCTCGAGCGCTCTGGTTGGTGCTAGCGCAAGCTCCCGCTCAAGCTCCTCCACGAACCTGCTCGCCGGCGCCCCCAGCTGCCAGAGGTCCACATAAATTTGCACCAGCGGGGCCACGCCGTCCTCGCTCAGGCGCGTGAGGTGCTCATCGGGGGTCAGCACGAACAGGTTCCGTTTCTCCCTCCGGGTGGGCCTGAACGCGCGTCGGATCTTGTCGGCGTCGGCGTAGACAAAAACCTGCTCGTAGTCGGTGGGCGTGCGGCCAAGCTTTGCGCGGAAGCCGGAGTAGGCGGTTAGAATCGGACCACGCGGGAGCTCGGCCTCCAGCTCTTCGGTGGCGCGGGGGACGAATGTGGTGTAGGTGATGTCCTTCGCCAGCTCGCGGGTGATCGCCCAGTAGAGCAGGGCCCGCTTCGGGTCGATGAGGCGGAACCCGAGAGGCTTTCGCTCAAGGGCCCCCAGCTCCTCCAGCCGCGTGATCACCGGGTTTATCGTGCCCAGCGAGAGCCCGCAGCTCTTTGAGAGCCCCTTCTGGTTGAAGAACCGCTCGCCCTTGGTATAGAAGCGGTTCAGGGTCTCGCGCAGGATTCGGTCGATTTTCCTCGTATTAACCCCAAACGACATAGAGGGCATGCTTAAATAGAGTTTCGGTCATTTACGAAACACTTGGGCTCAGGGAACTATCTTTTTTAGGACCCCGCGGACGCTTTTTCTACCTCCCCATGAGTCGAGCCCAAGCACCCGGTACTCCTCCACGGATTTTTGCACTATTTCACGAAGCGTCTTAGCGATGCCCAGCTCCTTATA
>JASEJC010000051.1 GCA_030016755.1 Candidatus Hodarchaeaceae archaeon
CTCGACCTCAACCGTCGCATTATCCGCGTCGACAACCAGTTTGTCCCCTGTTTTGATCTCATCGATATTGATGTTGTCAACGCAGGGTATGCCAGCTAAAATAACTCCAGTAGCCACGATTGTTTCAGTCTCCTTATTCACGATTGCAGCGGGGGCAACCCCGTTCTTCTTCAGCCCATATATCACGTAGGAGCCGACCGTGGAGCCCTTGCCCTTTGGGAAAACCAGTATCTTGTCCTTGATGCACTGCCCCTCAAGGGGGTGCCCCTTCTCGATCACGATGCCCGTCTTCGGGTCGATCCCGCCGTAGAAACCCACGGGCGCTTTCGACACAATCGCCTCACCTCGCGCTTTCCCAGGACTGATCATCCGCCCCTTCATGTCGCGTATTCCCCCAGCAAATCATCCAAGCGCATGAAAATGACCTGTTGTTTGCAGAATCCTGGGAGGTAGTTCGCGGCCTTCCCGGAGTTGACTGCAGTGGTCTTGTAGCCCATCTGTTCTATCGGCGAGACCACGGTGCAGGTGTCAGCCACCACCTTCCCTCCAGCTTTCTCAATCGATTCAGTGAAGCCCATGCGAGTGGCGGACTCTTTGATGGCGCGCGAGGTGCAGATCCAGAGCTGCGTTCGGAGTCGCTTCCCCTTGAGCTTATGTGCCAACGTTTCTATTTCCTTGAGCGACGCGTGTGGGCACCCCAGGATGATGATGTCTGCGCTCTTGCCCGTGTTCAGCGTTTTGTAAGTTTCCTGTATTTCCTTGTCTCCGACTTCTATTGCCTCCAGTCCCATGGTTTCGAACAAGCGCGCTTCAGGTGTTATACCCTCAATGTGATAGAGTGCCACGGCACCGGACGCCGCCATGGCTGCCCCCAGCGCCTTCAGCTGGTCAGTGTCCACGTGTTTTATCCCCTTGAAGTAAGGGATTCCGTCCTTGACGATTTTCCCGACATGGTAACCGAGGGCGCCGAAATCTGCCGTGTCGTTCAACTCAGCGCTTACCTTCACGAGAAAGTTCGGCTTCCTCTTTTCATCGAGGTGTAGCCCATAGTTTGGTGTCACCCCACAGATTGCAGCCGCGAGCGCTGATGGTCCTCCTTCCCGGTTCGTGCGTGCGCCGAGCACCGAGTTGGCGAACGAAACCGCCGATGACTCGGACCAAGCTATGTGCTCTCCGAAGCGCGGGAGGTTGCCGACAAGGTAGGGGGTGCAAGTGGCGGTCATCATTATCCCCATGCGCTTGAAGGCTTCCATTATCCGCAGCTGCTTCCCGGCGAAGTCCTCGGGGAAACCGAGCTCGCGCCAGTCCTCGAGATCCATGCCGGGGGGGTTCAAGGTAGTTGGAACTCGAACTTTCGCCCCCTTGCCTGCCATATCTTCCAAGAACTCGAGCCCCGGGTCTCCGATCGATTTGTAGGAAACGCCCGCGACTTGTACCGACCCAACAGGAATCATTCTATCTGCGCCGTAGATGTCTCCCAAGCGCACGAGCAATCGGAACATCCGCTCGAGGATTTCCCCCTGTTCGCCAGCTAGCATTCGCTCCTGTTCGTTAGTCAGATACGTGCTGTCAGCCTCCGCTATACTTGAGTTTCCTGTAATTTAAAAATCGCAGTTATTTCAGCATTTTTTCTTCGAACTCTCTCAAATAATCGACGGATCGTCGGACATCGATGAAGAGCTGCTTCACCCTCTCGATGTGTTTCTTGTCGACTTTTTTAGATCGCTCCGATGCGGCTACTTCTGAGGCTGGGACCATGAGCTGAACTGCATACCTGAGCGAGGATTGGGCACCGATGTCTGCGAGGTACTCCAAAGCATCTGGAGTTATGGTCACTTTTTCAGCCTTCGCCCTTATCTTTAAAATTTCCAATATCTCGTCCCGCGTGTAAGGCTTCGTGCTGATGATCAGAAGCCTATCGAGCAAGTCTAAGGGCATCCCGTGGGCAGACTTCAGGTCAGTTCCCCTGACCGTGGTTAAGCCTCGGTTCGTGGCGAAGATGACGATCGGAGCCATTTCCATCTCCATTCCCCTGCCCAAAAAAGAAAAAGTTTCTATGTCGAGCATTGAACATTCGTCAATGAATACAACCCCCGGTAAGATTTCCGCCCGCCCCTCCTCGACCCATTTTCTGACCATTTCGTCTACCTCTGCCCTAACCTCGCCCGAGATCTCCTTTCGCTCCTCACCTCCAAAGAAGAGGCTGAACATGCTGACCCCGGCCCTTGATTGAGCCGTATCTAGATCGTGGAGGTTCATGGGGTAGACGAACTCCTTATGCTTAAGTACTGGCCCGCTCGGTACCTCGACCGGGCGGACGGTGGTGAGGTCCGCCTTCTCCTTCTCCGCAACCTCGCGAGACCTGCCGATCTTTGCCACCCTGCCGGAATCAGCATCGATTTGTATGACATCGCCAGTCTCGACCCCCTGCCTGATCAAAGATATCGCAAATGATTGATCCATCTTCAGCTGTTGGGTGGCATCGGTGGTGGCAAGCTTTACCGTTCCGCCAACGGGTACCTTTGTGTAAGGGTTGTAAGGATGGGGCTCTTGGTCGATTCGGAGTTCTTTCACTTCCCCCTCGTAGATCCTTCGCATCTCGTGAACCCTCAATCCTATCGCCTTTCGGAGAGTTTGGGTCAGAAATTCGGTCTTCTTGATCTCCGCCGAATAGATCTCAGAGGCTGTAAAGGGGATGAAAGGTACGTCGCGCCCGAGCTCTTTTGCTATAGCAACAGCGATCGCAGTCTTTCCCGTGCCAGGAGGTCCTGCGAGCAGGATCGAACGACCAGCGAACTTCCCTTTTTTTATCATGTCGACGATTATACCCGCTGCCTCCCTCGCCTCGGTTTGCCCGACCATGCCGGCCGCAACGGGTTTGGCCTTCAGGGCTTCAAGCCCGAGCCCCGTGATGTGTGAGTGGGCTGCAACCCTCTCCCACTCCCTCAGCGCGCGCGGGGTTTCAGGAATTTCCTCCATCGCAATACCAATAGTAAGGAAAAATGAAGCGCTAAAAAATTTTCTCTCACAAATAATCTTCAGGCTTGAGTTTCATGGGGAGCTCCGGCTTCTTGAAGTCCTTCGGGTCCCGCCCCGCCGGTATGGTCAAATCAAATCCCATTTTTGTCGTCATGCGCGTTTCGAGTTCAGAGGAGGGATCGAGCGACGAGCCCTTCTCCTTTTTTGTAACGATATCTCGGTCGCCCTGAAATCGTGTTG
>JASEJC010000052.1 GCA_030016755.1 Candidatus Hodarchaeaceae archaeon
ACAATCGCGACTGATATCAATGTTGCGACAAGGCGATGAGACAGTCCCTCTTCATTTCGCCTTAACTTTTTCATCCTCCCCACATCTCCATCAACTGAGAATATTTGTTTGTATCGCCTGCGCTCTACCGAAATCAAATTCGCTCCCCCGCGAGCTTGCCGGCCTTTATCCGATCCCACTGTTGCTTCGTCATTACCTGCAGCTGGGTGCCGAAGTGACTTCTGTACTCTGGGAACGGCATGACTGTAAACCCATATGTAGCGAACAACTTTCTGCCGCCAATCGCGCTCTCAGCGCTCGCCTCGAGCCTTTCAATCCCAAGCACATCGAAGTAGTGTTCCAGCTTGCACGGCCAGAGGTAGGCTCCGATCTGCAACCCTCTTATAAGGGTAGTGGTGTGCAAACTGCAGCCGGTCTTCGGATCCTTTAGGACGCCGTTTGTCACCCCAACGACTTTGCCGTTGACCCTCCCGACCAAGTTGAAGTGGCTTTCAGCCGGGCAGCCCCACATTGGCCTGTTTTCGCGCCAGAGGTAGAACTCCGTAATCATCTCCGAGGTGACGAGATCAAAGAGATCCTTGTGGTAGGTGAGGTTGCTTATCAAAGCGTCCGCGACTTCCTCTATCTCATCTTTCGTCATGCTTTTAACGATCATCTCGTCGCCATTTGGGAGAGTTATGCTACGCGTAGGATAGGGCTTCATTATTTTGCTCCAGTCGACTTCCATCTTCATCCCCCCACTTCATTAACGCTTTTTCCTTTTAATCCCTTATTTACGGGCTCGAACTTGAACCCAAAGATCTCTCTGTCTTTCATCTTGCGCAGCTTCCCCCATACCGGCCGGAGCTTCATGCCTGTCTTCGGGTCGTCGGTGGTGAGCTGCCCCATGGCTCTGACTCCCCCGGAGAACTCGACTATACCCAAGATAAGCGGCGGCATCTCGATCCCCTCAGGGATGGCGTAGAGCTTGGTGTAGGTGACCAGCTTAGCCTCCTTGCCCAGCCCGACCTCCTCGAACTCCCTACCCTTGCAGCTCAAGCAGCGGTCGTGCTTGGGGTACATCACCCGGCCGCAGGACTTGCACTTGAACCCGGTGAATTTTTGTTCCATATCACCACGCTCGTTCCAAAATGTGGATGACCGTGTTGTTCCCGAATCCGCCGAAGTTGCATGCAAATGCCCGCTTGGGGTCCTTTACTTGGCGCTCTCCCGCCTCACCGCGGAGCTGCCAAACCAGCTCAACTATCTGCGCCACGCCGGTCGCCCCAACAGGATGCCCCCTCGCTTTCAGCCCTCCTGAGGGGTTGATCGGTAACTCCCCATCTAGCGCGGTCACCCCTTTTTCAACAGCCAGATGCCCTTTACCCTTTTCAAAGAACCCAGCATCCTCGCTCTGTACGATTTCCAAGATTTCGAAAGCGTCGTGTGTCTCCACGACATCTATGTCTTTGGGCTCGAGCTTGGCCATCCTGAACGCCTGCTGCGAGGCAATTTGGACCGATTTAAGCACCGCTGGGTCTTCCCGCTCTTGGAGGGTCTGAACATCAGTTGCATGTCCGAAGCCGACGATTCGAACAGGTTTATCCGTGAACTCCTTTGCTTTTTCCATGGAGCACAAGACCACTGCAGCGGCACCATCGCTGATCGGGCAAGCATAGTAAAGCCTGATTGGGTCCGCGATAACCCCAGAACTCATGGCGCCCTCAACCGTACAAAGACGTTGGATGTGGGCGTAGGGATTTTTCATACCATTTGCATGGTTCTTGACTGCGATCATCGCTAGGTGGCGCTCGCTGAGACCATAGCGCTCCATGTATAGACGGGTCAGCATTGCTGCCATCGCGGGCAAGGTTACCCCGTGCACGTATTCTACAGTTGGGTGGGTCATGGTCGATACGAGGTCTGTGATAACATCCGTGTCCGCCTCTGTCATCTTCTCCCCGCCCGCGACGAGCACCAAGTCCGCAGCACCGGATGCCACAGCCAGAAATCCGTTCTTGACAGCAGAGGCCCCAGAAGCCGGACCGTTCTCGACCCTCTCAGCAGCCGCAGGGACGAGATTAATTCGGTCGACCAATGAGCTCGCGATCGCTGTCTGGTG
Organism: Candidatus Hodarchaeaceae archaeon; assembly: GCA_030016755.1. Lineage (GTDB taxonomy): Archaea > Hadarchaeota > Hadarchaeia > Hadarchaeales > Hadarchaeaceae > JASEJC01. Next base: position 2,102 of record JASEJC010000052.1, read on the forward strand.
AACGAGTTCTCCAGCCATCATGTTTCCGACGTAGACCGAGTCGAAGTCGCTCTCATCAGCCCCTGCGTGGTCGATGGCGCGCAGCGAGGCCTCGGCGAGCAGGTCCATCAGGTCCCCCTGGCTGCGCCCGAACTTCGTCATCCCGCAGCCTATGATTGCGACGTCCCTCATGGCCTCCAACCGATATACAGAGAGTCCCAACTCTTTTAAAACAACCGCCTAGATTACTTTGATCATATGGGCGCCCTCAATTATATCGCAGCGGTGGTCTTCGCAGTCCTGTTCATAGGGGTAGGTTTCACGCTTTACTCTCAGTACCAGCGAGGGGCGGCCGAGCAGGAGTTCAGACTTAGGGCCGCGGCCTTAGCGGAACAAATCGAGGCGTTAGGAAATCAGACCGAGAACACAGTTTTGTATTTCAATATTTTTGTACCACCGAACTGCACACTCAGCTTCAAAGACAGCAGTGTCGTTATACGGATTGGCGAGTGGTCCGACAACTTTCAGGTGGGGGTTTCCGTGAGCGGTCCAACATTCACCGAAGGAAAGTTAAATCTCAAACTCTTGCGGACGGAGAATGGGGTCGATGTGAGTGCAGCATAAGTTTCTCTCCGACGATAAAGGGGGGCATGTGTTTCCATTAATAGTCCTCTTTGGGGTTTTGCTGGCGTGGATGATGGCGTTTATCTTCATCTCTATCTACGATCAACAGCTGAACGCACGGGTTGACGAGCAGGCCGGGGCCCTCGCGGACGACCTCGCCAAAACCGCGTTCACGGCACTTTCGGGGGGCCAGCCAACGGTCGAGCTGCCCCGCGACCTCGGCGGCACCACATACACGATCGAGGTTCAAGACAACAACACCTTCATCGTCAGGATCGTGGCTGGCAGAAGGGCCGGGTACACTTACAGCGCAGTGGTCAACGCCACCGTGACGATAGAAAATCAGGATTTTTCACCCGGAGGGCGGGTGTACTTTATGCGCAGCGGCGATAAAGTTGTTGTGAGCGCGGCACCCATCGAAGCCCCAG
>JASEJC010000053.1 GCA_030016755.1 Candidatus Hodarchaeaceae archaeon
TGAACTCCGTGTTTCCGTCGGGGAGGGCTCGACGCGTCTCCTCAGGAATCCCATCGAGCGCTTGGTTCACCCTATCAACGACAGCCCCCAATGCCGTTTCCGCTTTCTTTTTGGAGTTGGCTATGAACACGATTGCATCACCTTCCGTTGCCCCCGCGGCATGTCTCAACTTCTCGACCTCCTCTTGTGTAATTCCGTAACTTGGCAGCTCGTCCGTGTGGAAGAGGCCGCCGACCTTGCCGTAGAGTTTTGCACAGTCCGCGAGTTCCGTGCCGAACCTCCGCCCCGGCTGCAGCTCCCTGCCCACCAATCCAGCAAATTTCGGTAGTTTTACGGCGATCACAACCCCGCCAGTTTCTAACGCCCGGCGGATGACTTTCGAGCGAGTCCCGGAGAAAATCTCGCTCACGTCAATGAACTTCTCCTCGACTTTCTGGGCGCCACGGCTTTCGAGTTCATCGCGGATAGACATGAGGGCAAGTTGTCTCTGCACCTCGCGCTCAATTACGGTTGAGATGAGCGCAAGTTCCTGTACTCCTTTGATTTCTTGGCGTGCCCCACCAGCTATCGAGATGTTTATGTCCTGTCTGATGGTCCCGATGCCCCGCTTGACTTTTCCAGTTGCGCGCAGGAGCTGTCCGATGTAGAGGGCGGCTCTCGCGGGTGTGTGTGGGTCGGAGAAGTCGGGCCCAGTGGCGATCTCGATCAACGGGATGCCGAGGCGGTCAAGTCGGTAATCCACGTACTCGACGCTCTCACCCATCTTCCGCGCAGCGTCTTCCTCCAGACAGATGGTTGGGATTCGAAAACGTTTGCCGTCAACCTCAACCGCACCATCCACTGCTACGAGAACTGTGCGCTGGAAGCCGGCGGTGTTGCTTCCGTCAATCACTATCTTGCGCATGGTGTGTGCTTCGTCGACCGGTTTGGCTTTGAGCAGGAACGCGATTTCAAGCGCAATATCGAGAGCTTCTGCGTTGATCGGGTGCGGTGGTTCATCATCTAGCTCCACCAGACATACGCCGTCGGGATAGACTTGGTAAACAAATCCCTTGCCCTTCAGGGCCTCGGCCAGCGCTGCACGGTCCACCTCCCCCATCTCACTCTGCGTTGGGCGCAGCCTTCGTCTCACCTTAAGCGGCGGCTCCTCGTCCCGCAGTTCTGAATGGCAATTGCAGAAAAGCTTGTGGGTGTCCAGCTCTTGGTGAATCTCGAACCCGACGCGCAGGCCAAGCTTCCTGTAATCGAGCCCCATTCCACCGCCTACTCGGCTTTCCAGGAGAAAACTGGTTTCAGGAAAACATCTGGTCTGGTCCTCGGGGTAATCTCGCCAGCCAAGTTTCTCTGCATTAGTTTAGAAATTTCTTTGAGATTTCTAGTTTTGCCAAGCGCGTACATCAATTTTATCCAAGCGACTTCTGGAAGCATGTCCTCCCCTGGAATCACGCCGAGCTGGAGCAGGTCCCGGCCCGTCGAATAGACCTTCATGTCGACCCTGCCCCAGAGGCACTGCGAGGTCATCACCACTGGCACCCCCTTGCCCACAGCGAGCTTGATCCCGTCGAACAGCGACTCCGGCACGTGCCCTAGCCCAGTTCCCTCAAGCACGATGCCCTTGTCTCCAGCCCTGAGCATGCCACTGATAACGCTCGAAAGCATCCCGGGCGTGACCTTCAGAAGCGCAACCCGCGGCTCGAACTTTCCCTCCACCCTCACCTTGCCCTTGGGGCTCGCGCGGTTGTAGTCATCGCGGAAGAGCTTCAGCTCGCGCCCGCGGACCATGCCTATCGGGATGTCGTTGATGGACTGGAAGGTGTCGCGGCGGCTGGTGTGGCACTTGCGGACCTTAGTTCCTCGATGAATCAGGCAGAAATCGTCCTCGATAGACCCGTGCATCACCACGCTGACCTCCGCGATGTCAGACCTGCCCGCGACCGTGACTGCCGAAATCAGGTTCAGGGCCGCATCGCTGCTGGGTCTGTCGGAGGAGCGCTGGGATCCGACGAGTACGACGGGCCGGAAGATCCCTTTGAGCATGAAGCTGAGCGCGGCCGCCGTGTACCCCATGGTGTCGGTGCCGTGAGCGATCACCACGCCGGATGCCCCGCTGTTTATCTCCTTTGCGACCGCCCTGCCTATCTTGATCCAAAGTTCCGGCGTCATGTGCTCGCTGAAGACGTTACAGGCCTCGACCACTTTGATGTTAGCAATTTCCGCGAGTTCTGGGACTGCGCTGTAGATCTCCTCTGGCGTGAAAGCCGGGAAGACCGCACCTGTCCGGTAATCCACCCTGCTAGCGATTGTCCCACCCGTGCCTATTATCGTCACGTTCGGTTTTGATGGATCGGTGGGGAGCTCGAGTTTTGGGACGCCAAGCTTGGGCGGTTTTCCGCGTTCCAGCAACCTGATCTTTGTCCCCGCCCCCACCTTGACGCCGAGATTGTAACCGCTCGGGAGTTTGAGGACCAAGTGATTTTGATCTCCGAGCTCGGTGCGGGGCATCAGCACCCCCTCGTAGGCTCTGCCTGCGCTTTCGACCTTTACTCGGTCCCCCACCCCAACGGAGGCCGCCTTCAAAAGCCGCTGGACATTGCCCCTGTATCCGGACATCGCCATCAGCTAACGCTAATGCGTGCGAATTTAAATCGCTGCCCCCGTTGGTGGTGTAAGGCTAATAAACCAGAAAATCGAGATTTTAGCTGTGCGGAGGTAACTCAGCCATCCGGCGGGTGTTGCCCCCGGACTGAAATGGGAGATCAGGAAAAACCTGACCCTAAAGTGGTGGACTGAAGATCCACATGTCAGGGGTTCAAATCCCCTCCTCCGCACCACCTTGATGCCGTTAACTTACCCCATTTTTCTCCTTTGACGATTCAGCAGGTTAACGGATAGATGAATACAATTCGTTCGAAAACACTTGATAGTTGTCTCCTTTTTTCTTGGGGGATAGCCAGCAGGGAACGGATTAATCATGGGATGTAGCGGGCATAAAGCGGAATTTACACCAATAGACGTTATTTTTGTTTCTTAGAAGAATTCAAGAAGACTTTAGATAAACTACGTTTTTGCGAAG
>JASEJC010000054.1 GCA_030016755.1 Candidatus Hodarchaeaceae archaeon
CCAGCTTAGCTTGAGCCTGCCTTTAAGCGATATAACATGTTTCCAAAATTCATCTGATAATCGAAAATAGGTGTTTGGGGCCAATTCCCAGAAGTGTGATATAGTTTCCATTATGTTGCCTCCATGGAGCGATTTGGGGTTCAACTTAAGCCATTTTGGGGGAGGGGGGTCTCCGAAAGTAATTTATAAACTATATAAAGGGTCTCTCAACGCGCCCCAATCGCCTTGCAGGCTGATTTTTTACCGGCTTTTTTCGCCATTTTTCATGAGCGCCGAAAGTATTCGCCTCGTGGGAGTTTACAACTGCAAACCACGCGCAAGGTTAACGTTTTAGCCAGCCATCGACAAGACTACCTAGGGACTTGGATGGAGATTGAAACACCGCCGCCCGAGAAGGAAGGCCAGATCGGGCTTGAGAAGTTCCTGAACGCAGTGGTCGTGGTCAGCGCGAAGGACGGGCGCAAGTTCAGGGGCAAGCTGACCCAGTACGACGAGCACATGAACCTGCTGCTCGAAGACGCTGAGGAAATTTCAGGGGAGGGCCAAACCACAAAACACAAACTGATCCTGCTGAAGGGCGGGAACGTCTCGGCTGTGTCGACCTAGACTGGCTTGACGTACTCCATCGCGCGGAGGCCTTCCAGTACCTTCTTTCGCCCGTATTCGGTGAGCCTGTAGCTGCCCTCGCTCGCCTCGACCAAGCCCCTGTCTACGAGGGCGCGCAGGTGGGCCTTCACCGGCCACCAGTCCTCCGATCCGTACGACTCCTTCAGCTCGCGGAGGCTCAGGCCGTCCTTGAGCCTGCCCGCGATGAGCAAAAAGACCTTGGCCCCACCCTCGTTTTCCTTGAGCCAGTTGATGTCCTCGGTGACCCCCATCGCGCTCCCACCAAAGATGACGCTACTCGAGATAAAAGTACTCCCCCCACTCACGCTGCTCCCGATCGAGGGCGCTCTCCGGCTTGTTGGCACGCGGACGCCCCGTCTGCGGGTCGCGGCGGAAGGTTACCCCGACCTCGCGCAGGAACAGGTTCATCCCCTCCCGCATATCTAGGGGGCCGTGGGTCCTGCCAGCCCTGCTCGGCTCCCCTGTGAAGACGAGGAGCCGGTCCGAGATGAAGTCAACGCTAAGGACATCATGGTCCACGACGAACGCGGCCGCCTCGCGCTTCTCGATCACCCGGCGGATCACCCGCGCTGCCTGCAGGCGCTGCTCGACATCGAGGTAGGCGCTCGGCTCGTCCAGCAGGTAGAGGTCGGCTCGGCGCCCCAGGCACGCGGCGATCGTTGCGCGCTGTAGCTCCCCGCCGCTCAGTTCGTCCACGTTTTTCTCCATCAGGGGGGCCACCTCCAGCGGCTGCAGCACCTCCGGCTCGAACGCGGGGTCGAATCCCCCAAGCTGGGAGCGCAGCCAGGCCTCCACCGACCCGTCGAACCCCGCCTTGAGATATTGAGGTTTGTGGGAGACCGTGAGTTCGAACTCCAGCTTCCCGGCTGTGGGTTTGAGTTCCCCCGCCAGCATGCGCACGAAAGTGGTCTTGCCTATCGCGTTCGGCCCCACCACCCCCACGACCTCCCCAGCGTAGATGCTGCCGGGCGAGACCTCCAGCCCGAAACCCTTGAAAGATTTTTTGAGCTTGGGGTAGCTGAAGAACTCCCGCCCGCCCGCGCGAGCTTTTGAGGGGGGTCTCACTTCGAACTTTATGGGCTCGCGCCTGAACCTCACATTCTCCACCGAGAGGTAGCCGTCCAAAAACACGTTTATCCCGGCCCTCACCCCACGAGGCGCCGAGACGACCCCGTACGCCCGGGGCTGGCCATACATCACGTGCACGCGGTCGCACATGTAGTCGAGCATCGCGAGGTCATGCTCAACCACCACCACACTTTTTCCTGCCCTTGCCAACCCCCTGATCGCGCGCGCTGCGTTCAGGCGCTGGTAGACGTCCAAGTGAGAGCTGGGCTCGTCGAAGTAGTAGATGCTGGCCTCGCGAGCCGCAGCGGCCGCTATCGCCAACCGCTGGAGCTCCCCACCGCTCAATAGCTTGACGTCCCGATCCAAAACATCGCCGAGTTCCAACGCCGCGGTCAGTTCTTTCATCGCGCCCCGTTCGTCCACGCGCGCCAGCAGCTCGCCGACCTTGCCGCGCACCGCCTTCGGGAGCCCGTCCACCGCTTGGGGTTTGTAAGCCGTCTTTATCCCCTCGACCCGGGCGAAGTGGGCCTGCAGCTCTGAGCCCTTGAAGAACTCGTTCAGCTGCTTGGGTGTCGCCGCGTCTTCCGAGCCGAGGTTGGGCTTGAGCCCCCCCGACAAGATCTCGAGCGCGGTGGTCTTCCCTACCCCATTCTGCCCCACCAGACCAACGACCCTGCCTGCTTGCGGTATTGGCAACTCATAGAGGGCGAACCCGTTGGGACCGTAGCGGTGGATGCAACGCCCCTCGAGCTCCCGGGGCAGATTGATGATCGAGATAGATCGGAAGGGACACTTTTTCACACATATCCCGCAGCCGCTGCACAGCTCCTCTGACACTACTGGGCGCTTGGTATGTTCATCGATGACGATTGTTTCGTCGCCAGTTCGAACGCCGGGGCAGAAACGATGGCATTCGAGCGAGCAACGCTTGGGATTGCATGAGTCCCGATCGATGACGGCTATCCTCGGCATTGGGTCCCTCAATTGCTATTGGGTTAGTTGTGAACTACCCCCAGCTTTGCAGGGGGCTTTCTGCTTCAGCGACGGGGCTTGCCCAGCAATCACGGCCGAAGCCGAGACGCTGAGAAGAGGCCCCATCTCCACAGA
>JASEJC010000055.1 GCA_030016755.1 Candidatus Hodarchaeaceae archaeon
TCCATGGTCGCCTCGAGCGCCTTGATGGGGTCGGTTTCGACTACAGTTACAATCGCTCCAAGCCCTTTCGCCCGCGAAGCGATTCCGCGCCCCACGAAACCATAGCCCACCACCACGATTTGCTTTCCTGAAATCAGCGTGTTCGTGGTTGCCATTATCCCCTGAAGGGTCGACTCAGCCGTCCCGAAGCGATTATCGAACAGGCGCTTCGCAGGCGTGTCGTTCACCGCGATGACCGGAAACTTCAACGCACCCTCGGCCGCCATCGCCCGCAGCCGGTTCACCCCCGTGGTCGTCTCCTCGCAAGCCCCTCGAATTTTTGGGATCCGCTCGGGGCGCTTCGCGTGGGTCGTCGAAATCAGGTCTGCGCCGTCGTCTATCAAGATGTCCGGGCGGTGATCGAGGACCCGGTGAATGTTAGCGTAGTAGTCGCGCTCGCTCAGCCCGCGCCACGCGTACACGTGTACCCCCTCTTTTAACAGGGCCGCGACGACCTCGTCCTTCGTCGAGAGGGGGTTGCACCCCGAAAGGGCGACCTCAGCCCCACCGGCGACCAACGTTCGAATCAAAGCAGCCGTCTTTGCCTCAACGTGTAGTGTGGCCCCTACCCTTAATCCCCTCAGCGGTTTTTGCTTCGACATTTCCCTGCGAATCGTCATCAAAACTGGCATGTGGCGCTCTGCCCACTCGATCGCGCGTTTGCCCTTTGGTGCAAGAGCGGCGAGTTTAGGCTTCATTTTTTGTCCTCCTTTCTAGCGAGCAGGGCATCAGAACTCTTCTGAGCCTCCCTCAAAACTTTATCCTCGTCAAGCGTTAGGACCTTCCGCTCGCGCATCAAAATCTTCCCGTCGACAATTGTGGTGTCGACATCGCTGCCCACGGCGCTGTAGACGAGGTGCGAAATGATGTTGTGAAGAGGTGAGAGGTGGGGCTTTTTCAGGTCTACCACCACCAAATCCGCCTTCTTGCCGACCTCGAGCGAGCCCAGTTTATCGCCCAGCCCGAGGGCGATGGCTCCGTTCACGGTCGCCATCTCCAAAGCCGATGCCGCCGGGACCGCCACCGGGTTCAACTTGTGGACCTTGTTCAGCAGCGCAGCGAACTTCATCTCACTAAACATATCAAGAGTATTGTTGGATGCCGCCCCATCCGTCCCCAAAGCGACCGGGATACCTGCCGCGAGCATCTCAGGAACCGGGGCAACTCCGCAGCCTATTTTCATATTGCTAACGGGGTTGTGAACTGGCTTGACCCCTCGCTCGCGCAGCACCCGAATCTCCTCCTCGGTCAGCCATACGCAGTGCGCGGCTAGCACCTCAGGCCCTAAGAATCCCATCGAGTCGAGGTGTTCCACCGGGCGCTTCCCGTATTTCTCGGTTATCTGCTTTATCTCATCCTGGCTCTCGGAGAGGTGGGTGTGGATTCCGACCTTGTGCTTCTTCGCCAGCTCCTTGACCTTCGCCAGGCACTCTGGGGAGCAGGTGTAGGGGGCATGGGGTCCGAACATCGTCAGGACCCGCCCGTCAGCTTTCCCGTGCCAAGCCTTCACGAGCTTCTCGCCCGCGCGCAGCTCGGATTCCCTTCGTTTTGGATCATCCAACTCGATTATGCCGTAGGAAAGCACGCCGCGGGTGCCAGCCTCCTCGACCGCTCGCGCGACGTGCTCCATGTAAAAGTACTGGTCGGCGAAACACGTGGTACCTGATTTTATCATCTCCAAGCAGCCCAACAGTGCCCCGGCATAGCAGTCCTCTGCCCGCAGGTTTTTCTCGATGGGCCAAATCTTCGTCTCGAGCCACTGCATCAGCGGCATATCGTCGGCGACCCCTCGCAGCAAGGTCATGGATAGGTGGGTATGACAATTGATCAACCCTGGAAGAACCACTTTGCCGCGGGCATCGATGACGACATCTGCCTTTTCTTTAATCTCCTTTCCCACGGCAGCAATTTTATCACCCTTGATTGCGACCGAGCCGCGCTCAAATACCCGCCGCTGGGGGTCCATCGTGACTACATGACCGCCCTTGACCAAGATGTCGGCCAAACTTTCACCTAGCCTTTAAGCGCCTTCGCTATGGTGCGCCCGAACTCTCGTGCTGAAGCTGGACCGTCCGCGGTTATGACGTTACCATCCACCTCGACCGGCTTTCCCGTGTAAGTGGCCCCCTTGCTTTTTATCTTCGAAACGGAATCGTCGGGAAAAGCCGTAGCGCGCTTGCCCTTGAGCACCCCCGCGTTCGCGAGAATCACCGGTGCGATACAAATGGCGCAGACCTTCTTGCCCTTGCTGAATGCCTCTCTCGCTATCGAGATTGCTCGTTTGTCGTTGAAGTAAACAGCCGAACCAGAACCGCCGACAAAAACCACAACATCATAATCATCGATCTTCACTTGATCGAGCTTGATGTCTGGTGTCACCCTCGCGCCTAGCATGCCCCTTGCTTCGCCCGTTTTTGAACTCGCGATCGTCGTTTCTGCCCCTGCGCGCTCGAGCTCCTCTTTGGTGTGTAAGAGCTCCTCGTCCCTGAAGTTCTCGGGCGCAATTATCAACAACGCCTTGCTTGCCAAATCGACCCCCCGAAATTATTGGAGGGGAGGAGTTAATAAATTGCCGCTGCCTAAAGGAGGAAAAGTGGGAAAATGGCGAAGTTCTACATCACCACGCCGATATACTACATCAACGCAGTGCCTCACCTCTTAAATACCAATAATTCTTTAGAAAAATTGTTAGAGATTTTAAAGAACTCAGTTAAACATCAAAAAAGATGCCACGATTTAAAGATA
>JASEJC010000056.1 GCA_030016755.1 Candidatus Hodarchaeaceae archaeon
CCCAAAGCGACCGAGACCACGGATGTCACGGGGGTATCGTCCACCGCCCAAGCAACCTTGCTGAGGGTGTTCGCGGTCGCCGGGGCCACGAGCACCAAGTCAGCCCACTGCGCCAGCTCGACATGCTCAAGCCTGCCCGTGAGCTCCGCCACCACCTCGTTCCCAGTTGCCCAATGCATAAGCTTGGGGGTTATGAGCTCCGTCGCCCGCTGGGACATGACAACTCGCACATCGGCCCCGTGGCGCATGAGCTCGCGAGCCAGCTCTGGGCACTTGACGGCGGCCACGCTGCCCGTGATGCAGAGGACTATCTTTCGGCCCTCGAGCTCGGTGCCTCGCGTGCCCCGGATATCGTGGGATGGATGCATAGTTCACCTTTAGTTAAACAAGATTTTCGATGTTTAAACGTTATTTGTTAAGCTATTTTTTACTGCACACGGGGATGCTTCAGTAGCTTGCCGTGCGTGTCCTGCTCACCGTAGCGAATCTTTATCGACGAAATGGGGTGCCCGTCCTCGGCCAGCACGAACGGGATCTCCACTATCTCGAGGGGCGCTAGGCCCTTGGAGGCCCTGAGCTTGTTCAGCTCCTCCGCTCGCGCTCGCGTCTCAGGGCTGACTATTATCGCACCGAGTTCTCTATCGCTTGCTGCGGGGCCAAAGGGATCCGACAGCACGGTTACCTGAGTGCGCGCCAGCCACCCTCTCTGGCGCAAAAGGTCCAGCAGCGCCCACATCCTGATCGCAAGCGGTTGGATACCAGTGGAGTCCTTTCTCAACAATTCCTGCATCTCGTCCGAACATACGCCCACCATCACGCGCTCCCCAGTTTCAAAAGCCTTCGATAAAATCGCCACGTGGCCGTCGTGGAGGTAATCGAATGTCCCGCCGACCACGACTTTTCTGAATTTCCACATTCCTATCCCACGTTGAAGACCCGCACTACGTCATCCCATTTCCTGCGCAGCGGCCTGTGAGTGAATGACCTCGCTTTGGGGCCGATGTATTCCGCTACTATGTGCCCGTTCCCAAGAAGGTAAAACTTCGATGTAGTCAAGCCCTCAAGCCCCACAGGGCCGCGAGCGTGTATCTTGCCTGTACTTATCCCGACCTCCGCCCCCAGCCCGTAGCGGTAGCCGTCGCTGAACCGCGTGGAGGCGTTGAGCATGACGCTGGAGGAGTCCACGCCAGTCAGGAATTTGAGCGCGGTTCGGCGGTCTCGAGTTATTATAGCGTCTGTGTGCTTCGACCCGTAGGTGTTTATGTGGTCTATCGCGTCCTCGACCCCGCCCACAACCTTGATTGAGATTATCAGGTCAAGGTACTCCGTCCGCCAGTCCATCTCCGTCGCCCTCTTGATGCCGCGAAGAAGCTTCACCGTCTGCTCACATCCGCGGATTTCGACCCTGGCTCTCCGGTAGCGCTCAGCCAGGCGCGGGAGAAAGCGCTTGGCAATCGCGCGGTGCACTAGCAGGGTCTCGACGGCGTTGCACACGGCGGGGTACTGGACCTTCGCGTCGTAGCAGATATCGAGGGCCTGCTCAAGGTCTGCGCGCGCGTCGACGTATATGTGACATATTCCCTCGGAGTGGCCCAGCACTGGGATGCTGGTATTGGCTTGGATGTACTTCACGAACTCCTTCCCCCCGCGCGGGACAAGCAAGTCTATGAACTCGTCCAACTTGAGCATCTCCCTAACCTCCCGCCTGGCCTCGACCAGCTGGATCCACCCACGAGGGATACCTGCCCGCTCGGTGGTGTCGCGGATGAGCTCGAAGAACGCCTCGTTAGAACGCCTCGCCTCCCAGCCACCCTTTAGAATCACGGCGTTCCCGGACTTGAGGCAGAGGGCCGAGATCTGAGGTAGCACATCCGGCCTGGCCTCGAAGATCGCACCAACCACCCCAATCGGGCACGAGACCTTGTAGAGCTCAAGGCCACGGTCGAGCTCTACCGCGTACAGGGTCCTTCCAATGGGGTCCGGAAGCCTCGCGACGCTCCTCACCATCCCAGCCACGTCGCGCAGCTTGTCGTTGTTAAGTTTTAGTCTCTGAACAAACGCCCCGGAGAGCTTCCCGCGCTTCACGAGTCTCTCCGCGCCCCTGATATCCTCGGCGTTTGCCCGCAACAATGGTCGCTTGTTGTTTGAGATAGCCAAAGCGAGTTTCAGCAGTGCTCCATTTTTTACCTTGGTCGAGACGTTTGCGAGCTGGAGTGATGCTCTGCGTGCGGCCCTAGCTTTTGAGACGACCCCGCTCATTTTTTCTTCCTCTCGGGCAGGAATATCGTCCCTATCCCCTCGCCTGATATCACGCGCTCGAGCACTCGCTCCTCCCCACCGTCAGCTATCACCACTGGTATCCCGGCCGATGTCACTATTTTCGCGGCCCTGACTTTGGTGAGCATGCCGCCGAAGCCGCGGAAGGCCCTGCCCGCCAGCCGCTCCAGCCTAGGGGTCACTCGCTTGACCGTCGAAATTGGCTTTCCTTTGTTTGGGCGCCCGGTGTAGAGCCCCCCGACATCTGACAGGATCACAAGCAGGTCGGCCCGCGCCCCTACTGCCACATGCGCAGAGAGGGTGTCGTTGTCGCCGAGCCTTATCTCCTCGACCTCCACGCTGTCGTTCTCGTTCACGATCGGGACCACGCCCCACTTCAGCAAAGTCGCGAGGGTGTTTTTGAAGTTCCGATATCGCTTAGGGTCTGTG
>JASEJC010000057.1 GCA_030016755.1 Candidatus Hodarchaeaceae archaeon
GTAGGTTGGGGGACAAGAGCGATCCTCTAGCGCTTAATTTTTGCCCTTAACTGGTCGCAGAACCTTTGAAAAATATCGCTTCAAAAAATAAAAGGCGGGAGCTGGGTGGTTATCCTCCGTCCCCCGCAATTTCGGTAGAGTACTAGTATGTATCACTTAACTAAAAGGAGCCAGATTTAGCCTCATTTTCCACCAAAAAAAGCTCTAAATGAACCCTTTTTCATTAGGCGATATAATTTATGCCAATACCGAATTATCGTATTTTTTTGAGGTAAGTGTCAACCATCTTTATGGCGCACCATTTGGAACACATGGTGCAAACGTTGGGATCAATTGCTGGGGGCCTCCGCTTTCTGAGTTCCCGTGCTTTCTCAGGGTCGATTGCCAACTCGAACTGCTTCGCCCAATTCAGATTTTTACGTGCCCTCGCCATTTCATCATCACGTTTCTCCCCGATACCTTTGATTAAATCGGCCACGTGGGCAGCAATCTTTGTTGCCACCACCCCCTCTTTGACATCCTCGAGGCTGGGTAAGCAGAGGTGCTCGGCGGGAGTGACGTAACATAAGTAATCGGCCCCCGCCCACGCCGCGATGGCCCCCCCGATAGCTCCAACTAGATGGTCGTACCCCGGGGCGATGTCGGTGACGATTGGGCCGAGCACGTAGAACGGCGCCCCCTTGCACACCGCCTTCTCAATCCTGACATTGGCTTCGATGTGGTCAAGCGGCAGATGCCCGGGCCCTTCCACCATGACCTGTACATCCTTTGCCCAAGCCCGCTCGACTAGCTCGCCTAGGGTCAACAGCTCCTGAAACTGCGCCATGTCGGACGCGTCGGCCAGACACCCTGGCCGCATCCCATCGCCTAGGCTGAGCGTCAGATCAAACTCCCGCGCGAGCTCGAGCAGGTAATCGAACTCCTTGTAAAGTGGGTTCTCCCGCTCGTTGTGGATTATCCAAGCCGCTAGAAAAGACCCTCCGCGGCTGACGACATCGAGCAGCCTTCCGCTCCGCCTCAGGGCCTCAACTGCCGCACGTGTGACACCACAGTGCACGGTCACGAAATCGACACCATCTTCAGCGTGCCTTCGAACAGCGTTGAAAATATCATCGGAACTCATGTCCACAACATCCCCCAGCTTTGCGGCTTCGATGCCCGCCTGGTAAATCGGTACCGTACCCATGGGCACGTTCACCGCCCGAAGAATCCGGCGCCTGACCTCATCGATGTCTCCGCCCACGCTCAGGTCCATTACCGTGTCCGCGCCATATTTGACTGCGACCCTCGCTTTCTCGACCTCCTCCTCGATGTTCGCGTAGTCGGGCGAGGTTCCAACGTTCGCGTTGACCTTCGTGCGCAGGCCCTCGCCAATGCCTCTAACATCAAGATTTTCACGCTTCATGTTGCGAGGGATGATCAGCCTACCCGCCGCTACCCCCTTCCGGATGAACTCGACCGACTTGCCCTCTGCTTTCGCGACTGCTTCCATCTCGGGAGTCGCCTTCCCGCGCTTAGCTTCCGCCATCTGCATGACCGGACCTCGATAATCAATTCTCGCCCTCGCTGAAAAGGCTTTATTTTTTAAGTCATGAGGTTTGAGATCTCTTGGTGAGTTGAGTGGCAGTTCAAGTGATAAAGAAGGATGGTAAAGCAGAGCCCTTTCAGCGCCAGAAAATAATTAAATCCTGCACGGCCGTTGGGGCCCCCGTTGATGTCGCCGCCAGCATCGCCGACGATATCGAGAAATCCGCGCGCGACCAGATGCCAACCAGCGAGATTCGAGCGATGGTTCTAGAGAAGCTCGGCAAGATAAGATCAGAGTGGGCAAAGAACTGGGAGAAGTACGAGCAGACCAAGGGCCAGAAGAAATAGCCCCCTTGCACGGGACGAAAACCTCGGCGGCGAGAGGTAAAATGAGCTCGGGTCATCGCGGTTATTTCATACAGGCGCGCTAAAGGTTAAAGTCGGGGCAAGCATCTCAATTTGGACGTGATCCGGTGACGCGAGCTATAATGATCGGTCGTTTTCAGCCAATTCATAAAGGTCACGTGGAAGTCATCAAGCAGATCCTCGAGGAAGTCGACGAGCTGATTATTGGGATAGGGAGTTCGCAAGAGGGTAATACGCTTGATAATCCGTTCACCGCGGAGGAGCGCGTGTACATGATCGAGCGGGCCTTGGAGGAGGCTGCGGTCGACCGTTCGCGGGTGAACGTGGTTCTAATCCCGGATGTCCACAACGACAAGATTTGGGCCTCCCATGTGGTCAAGCTTTCGCCGCGGTTTTCGGTGGTGTACTCGGGGAACCCCTGGGTGCAGCGGCTGTTCATGGAGGCCGGGTACGAGGTCCGAACTCCGCCGCCTTTCAAGCGCAAGGAGTACCAGGGGATGGAAATCCGCGACAGGATGCTCAAGGGGGAGGAGTGGGAGCACCTCGTCCCCGAGTCGGTGCTGGCCGTGATGCGGGAAATCAAGGGGGTCGAGCGGCTGAAGGAGCTATCGAAAAAACAATAACTTCCGGTGAAGTTAAGAAATAGTTATCTTAAGTAAGGGTGTTTCCAAGTATCCGACTAAAAAGCCCCGCAGGTGATATGTTCCTGAACCAATGGGTGAGTACTCATCTGTGAATTGGTTGTAGACCATTTGATTCCAATTCCAATTACGAGACTCTTTGGGTTCG
>JASEJC010000058.1 GCA_030016755.1 Candidatus Hodarchaeaceae archaeon
TGGTGACCAATCAGGTGCAGGCGAAGCCGGACGTGTTTTTCGGGGACCCGACGAGGCCGGTAGGTGGGCACGTGCTCGGGCATGCGGTGACGGCGCGCGTCTACCTGCGCAAGTCAAAGGCGAACACACGGACGGCGCACTTGGTCGACCACCCGGGGCTACCGCCGGAGAGTGCGACGTTCCAGATTACAGAGGCTGGGATCAGAGATTAAAAAAAAGGTCGGTATCTCGAGGCAGCCGGTAACCACTAGTGTATATGATTTACTAGTGTAAAAAACTTTTGGCCCGGGGCGGAAGGTCGGTATCTCGAGGCAGCCGGTAACCTAGCCCGCGGCTGGGGACTGCCTAAAAACTGGGTTCGACTCCCAGGCCCCGGATTCCGCGCGCCGCGGGAGCGCGGTAATTTTCACGCCACGTTAACTTTTTGATAGTCCTTGCCCCTGTGCTATTGTCGGTGATCTGTTGTTCAAACTGGAGGCGCAGGGGCTCGAGCTAAATCTCAGGGTTGAGCTCATAGACCAGCTCCGCATCCACGAGGAGATCGTCCAAGAGCTATTGGAGGAGCTTGTGCGCGAGATAAGGTTGAGTGGCATGGTGCGAGACCCCGTGATTGTCGACTCGAACACCCGCGTGGTGCTCGACGGGATGCACCGCGTCGCCGCCCTCCAAAAAATCGGGTGCCGTTACCTACCGGTGTGCCTAGTAGACTACCACAACCCGAAGGTCATGGTCGGGTGCTGGTACCGCGTCATCAAAGGGGGGATAGGGAAGTTCCTGGACATCTTCAAGTTGCTTGGGCTCGGGGTCCAACCCTCACCCCTAGAGGACGCCCTTCAATCATTAGAGGAGCGAAAGGCCACGGCGGCGCTCTTGACCGCTAGCGCATGCCTCCTCCTCAAAGCCCCCAAGACGGAAATCGGGGAGAGCTACGCGTGGGTCAAGCGTCTCGAGCGCACCTTCAGGGAGGAGGGCTTCAGCGTTTGGTACGAGCGCGAGCCCGACGCGGAGCAGCAGGTTCGGTCGGGTGAGGCATCGGCCGCGCTGCTCGTCCCGCGGGTTCGCAAGGAGGAGGTGCTCGAGGCAGCTCGCTCGGGAAACGTGTTCGCGCACAAGACCACCCGCCATGTCTTGCCCGCGCGCCCCGTGAACGTCGGGGTCCCCCTCGAGTGGCTCGCGGGCGGTAGGTCGCTGGACGAGGTCAACCGCTGGCTCGTCGAATCCCTGTCGAAGCGGAAGCTGGAGCGCCTGCCCAAGGGAAGCCTTTTCGAGGGGCGGCGCTACGACGAGGAACTCTTGGTATTCAGGTGAGGGCGTGAAAAAAAATAAATTTATTGTTGTGGTCGGGGACGGGATGGCTGACTACCCCGTGGTGGAGCTCGGCGGCAGGACCCCTCTAGAGGTTGCGGACAAGCCGAACATGGATTTCATAGCGTCCAAGGGGAAGGTTGGGATAATCGAAACAGTTCCCCATGGCATGGCTCCGGACTCGGCCGTGGCAAACCTCCGCATCTTGGGATACAACCCGAGGAAATACTTCACGGGCCGTGGCCCCCTCGAGGCAGGCGCGATGGGGATCGAGCTGGGCCCAAAAGACATCGCCTTCAGGTGCAACCTCATTACCGAGAGGGATGGGCGGCTCATCGATTACGCTGCCGGGCATGTTTCCACGGAGGAAGCCGCGCAGCTGCTTGAGGAGGTGAAAAAGTTTGGGATCGGAGAATTTCACGTTGGAGTTAGTTATAGGCACGTGCTTGTGTTGAGGAATAGCGACGCCTGTGCCGGATGTACCCCACCTCACGATATCGTCGGAGAGCCTATTTCGAAGCACCTCATCAAACCCAAGGACGAGACCTCGCGAAAGCTCAACGAACTCATGCTGGCGTCCAAGAAGGTCCTTTCGAGGCACCCCGTCAACCTCCGAAGGGTCGAGCTCGGCAAGAACCCCGCGAACATGATTTGGCTGTGGAGCCCGGGGGGGAAGCCGGGGCTCAAACGATTCAAGGAGAAGTACGGGCTTGGCGGGGCGATGATCTCGGCGGTCAACCTGATCAAGGGAATCGGGGTCTACGCGGGGATGGAGATGATAGATGTGCCTGGGGCGACCGGGTACTATGACACGAACTACGAGGGTAAGGCGGATTACGCGCTCAAGGCGCTGGAGTCGAGGGACCTCGTCTACGTGCACGTCGAGGCGCCGGACGAGGCCGGGCACGCGGGGGACGCGGAGCAGAAGATAAAAACAATCGAGGATTTGGACAAGCGTCTTATAGGCAGGATTTTAAAAAGAGCGAGGGATTGTAAAATCGCGGTGCTTCCAGACCACCCGACCCCGATTAAGGTCAGGACCCACACGCCGGACCCAGTTCCGTTCGCGATCTACGCGCCTGGGGCCAAAGGGGACGGGCTAAGGTTCGATGAGTCCTCTGGCAAGAAGGGCTCGCTAGGGTTCATCCCCGGGGAAAAATTCATGGAGCTAATGCTCGCACTTTGATCTCGAACCCTCGCC
>JASEJC010000059.1 GCA_030016755.1 Candidatus Hodarchaeaceae archaeon
GAGAAATAAGTCATCGTGAACTCACAGAGGCCATTCACAAATGTCATAAGGAGAACCAGAAGCTCTATAGATTGTTTACTTCCCGGAGAGAATATTTGTTGAGAATAATCGAAATAGAAGAAAAAGGATGGAACCAAATTTTGCGTGAGAAGCATGGCGGAAGAAGTTGATTTCAGGGCCCTGCAAGAAGAGATCTTCAAATATGCTCGGAAAATGGGATTTTTTAAAAGCGTCGAGAAAGTGGATTCTCAGGAGATATTCGGGTTTTTAATAACATTGCTCGAACACGGTCTAGTCCCTAAACGCCAACCCATAAATATTGAGGAAGTTATGCGCATGCACGAGACGATGTTTTTGGACTGGTATTTCTTTGAAAGGGAGCATAGAAGCACCAAAACGATTGCAGAATTGTATGCTGTGAGCGAGGATGTCAAAAGAGACTTCGAGGGCGCAGATTTCCAAAAGTTGAAGGAAAATATCGAGGGGCTAAAAACCCCTATTTGGAGCGCCTTTCGAGTGACAGAAAAAAAGGAAAACGACGAATACATCGTGAAATTGATTGATGGGGAAGAAAATTTTTTAGTTCATGATAAATCCACATTTTCAAAAGTCAACATCGGTGATTGGTTTGCAGGCAAAATGTATCGTTTCGGCAACAAATGTTATCTAAGTAGTTACTTGATTCCGATACCTCAAAGCAGGATTGAGAGATATCACAAAACTAAGTCCCTCTCTGAATCGTTAGAAAAAGAATTTGATGAGTTCATGAAAACCAAATCTGGTCTCTCTAGAAGAACGATCAAAAAATACGAAGAAATGTTCCCCTTGCTCTTGGACTATGTTAAAGAAAAGAAGTACAGTAAATTCAGTCAGGTTGCAAGGTTGAATGTCGATACATGGATAAAGTGGCTAAGAAAAAGATTTTTGTACATCTCTAGGACGCAGGAGGATGACCACAGGGCGGCGATCAAGCAATTTTTAAGCTATCTCATTTCTCAGCCACACCTTTTGTCGGCCACTTCTCCACGGAATTCATGACTTTGCACGCTTCCCCAAAAAGTTCCTTTGCAGTGTTGGCCGAATAGAACTTTACTGGCGGGAGAAGCTCGGTGCCTTTCCTTACGGGATACCGTGCTTTGGTGATGTGGGGTTCAAGTTTCTTCATCGATTCAATCAGCGCGAGCAATTTCAACTTCAACGGCCCCTCTGTCGCGCCTGATAAGCGATGTAAAACTAAGGAATTCCGATGCTTTTTACTGGGTCTACTCCCGAGAAAGACGATCAGCGCGGAGGTCGCACTTTCGGCACTCATTGCGCTTAGGAACGCGGTCAAAGCATACCGTTTGTGTTCGAGCGCTAGTTTTGCTTCTTCTAGCTGCGCTACGCCACTGTCGAAGTAAGCGGCACGTTCTTTCGAATCCATGCCCCAGCCCCCTCATCGTAGGAAAATCTCTCTTCAACCTCCGATTTCAAGAAGGAGAGGATATTCTCAATCCCGGCGCGATCGTATAACACTTCGTAGCCCTCTAGCACGCCGAGCAGAAAAGTGGTTCTCGCCTGAACATGCGAGAGCAGCTCCTCGAAACTAATGAAAGTCGCTTCGATGGGCACGTTGTATTTGAAACTCACTTCGTAGACCTCTTCGTTCAGCTCAGCTCCCCCCTCGGTGATAATCACCAAATCTAGGTCGCTCTCCTTGTTGGCCCTATCCTTGGCAATGCTCCCGAAAAGTACTACTGCTAGTACCCTGGGATCTTGGCTGAGTTCCTCCCCGATCAGCTTGGCCTTACTGAGCGGGGTTGTTCTCGCTTTGAAGCATTCCAGCGCGATAGGATCGTGATATATGATGTCGAGTTTAGTCAAGCCGTACTTGTTGTCCCGCAACTCAACCACATCCGCCGCCATCAATTCTTTTAACTTTTTAGACAACCAGCGGTCACTTAATTTAGTGAGGCGCCTGAGTTCGGTGTAGGTCTTGGCACCAGCGGCCAGCTCCATTACTATCTTCCCCTCGGGGGTCAGTTGAACTAAATTCATTGTATCCTAGCAAGTATAGTTAATTATACTAAATAAAGCTTTCTAAAAAGTTATTCTATTTTCTCAAGCATTTTCCTAAACTTTACGGCATGCTCACGAAAGCCTTGACTCCCGATTGGTGTGATCTGGACTGCAGTTCGAGGGCCGCGTAGCGTGAAGACCTTCCGCATCTCGACGTAGCCAGCCTCGCGGAGCTTTCGGAGGTGGCTGTCGAGGTTACCGGGGGTCAAGCCTAGGAGGCGCTGGAGCTCGGCGAACCCGATCCTGCGGTGGAAGTAAAGGAGGAAGCAAATGGTGAAACGCGTGGGGTGAGAGATTAGCTTATTGCTTTTGAGTTCCTCAGTTGTTGCTACCCTCTTCACCCGTTTTCCACTCAATCGCTCACCTATCTAATGCTCTAGGGAGTAGGGGCCCGCTACATTCATGATGTAGCTG
>JASEJC010000005.1 GCA_030016755.1 Candidatus Hodarchaeaceae archaeon
GTGATCGGCCCCTCGATTCGCCGTCGCATGCGAGAGCCCCATCGACTTCTGCGCCCGCCCGTCCTGCGCTGGCTCGTCCATCCCCTTCACCACCATCGTGAACCGTTCTGCTTCCTTACCAAATTTCCTCGCGAATCGTGCGGTACCCTCGGCAAGCTTTGCGCCGAAGCCCTCGCGTTTGGCAATCTTTTCGATGCATGCGATGATCGCGTCGGCATTCCCCCACTCCAACTCAATTCCGTCGGTTTCTCGCTTCGTCAGCAACCCACGCTCGTAGCACTCCATCGCGAAGGCTATCACACCTCCGCATGAAATTGTGTCGATACCATACAGGTTGCAGAGCCTGTTCGCGTGGATAAGTCCTTCGAGGTCGGCATTCCCACAGCGCCCCCCGAGGCTCGAGAGAGTTTCGTATTCGATCTTTCCCTCCGAGAGCTGTTCGGCACCCGGCACCCGCACGAAGTTCTCGCAGCGCAGCGGGCAGCCGAAGCAAGCGCGATCCTTGAGCTTGTACTCCCGGACCAGCCTCTCACCCCCGATCCGCGCCGCGCCCTCGAAGACGCCACTCTGGAAGTTGCGGGTTGGGAAGCGCCCGATCTCGCTCATGAGCTCAACTAGGATCGTCGTGCCGTACTTTGTTGTTGATGTCGAGAATTTGTGCAAGAGTAGCCGCCTGCGCGCGGTGTCCGCGAGGCGCTCGAGTCGCTCTAGATTCGCAACTTCGATATCCAGGCCTCCCCGCACGGCAACCGCCTTTAGCCGCTTGGAGCCCATCACCGCCCCCAAACCCGTGCGTGCTGCGGCGCGGTAAGAGGTCATGATGGCCGCGAAGCGGACTAGGTTCTCTCCAGCTTGGCCGATGGAGACGACCTGGGCGTCCCCGCCGTGTTTTTCCTTCAGCTCGGTTTCGGTTTCGAGAGTCGAGCGGCCCCAGAGCTGCTTGGCATCCCTGAGTTCGGCTTTTCCATCCTCGATGAAGAGGTAAACTGGCTTGGGTGAACGCCCTCGAACGATAATCGCATCGAACCCAGCATGCTTGAGCTCAGCTCCCCAGTGTCCTCCAGAGTTCGCCTCGCCGTAGATCCCCGTTAGCGGAGACTTCGCCCCAACTTCATAGCGGCCAGCTTGCGGCCAGATGGTTCCGTTTAGCGGACCGGCCGCAAAGATTAATACGTTTTTTGGGCCGAGGGGGGCGGTGCCGGGTTTTATCATATCAAACATCAGCCTCGCGCAGAAACCGTTGCCGCCGATGTAGTTCACGGCCAGCTCCTTGTCGAGCTCTTGGGTGGTGGTTTTGCCCCGAGTAAGGTCGACTTGTAACACCCGCCCAGCGTAACCGCCAATTGGATATTTTTCGGCCAAGATATCACGCCAGTTGGTAGAAGTTGGAGGATTAAAAAATTTCTGAATTAAAGCGCTGGCAGTAGCCGCTGAATCTCCCAATCCGAGACTTGGGCTTTGTACTCGTCCCACTCCTGTCTTTTGATGTAGAGAAAGTGGCTGAAGAGGTGGTTCCCGAGCGCTTCCCGGACTAGGCTGCTCTTCTTCATGCAGTCAAGCGCTTCTCCCAGACTCTCAGGGAGCGAGTCTATACCCAAGGCCTCGCGCTCTTCTGGGCTCATGTGGAAGATGTCCCTCTCCACGGGTTCAGGAGGCTCGATTTTTTCTTCAATGCCTTTCAGTCCCGCGGCGAGCATGACAGTGAATTGCAGATAGGGGTTGCCCGCTGGATCTGGGTTGCGAAGTTCGATGCGGGTGCGCGCCTCCCTGCCCGCGGGAACCCGGATGAACGCGCTGCGGTTGCGGTTCGCCCAGGAGATGTAAACGGGTGCTTCATATCCCGGCACTAAACGTTTGTAGGAGTTGACAGAAGAAGCAAGGATAGCGCAAGTCTCTCTCGCGTATTTCAAGATCCCCCCGATGAAGTGAAGAGCGCTTTTGCTGAGCTTGTATGGCCCCTTCGGATCGTAGAAGACGTTCTTACCTTGGAGGGTCATCAAGGAGAGGTGAGTGTGCATTCCCGAGCCGCAAACGCCGTAGATAGGCTTTGGCATGAAAGTCGCGTAGAGCCCGTGCTTGTAGGCGATGGTTTTGGTGACGTATTTCATCATCGCCACGCGGTCGGCCGAGCTTATCGCATCCGTGTACCTCAAGTCAATTTCGTGCTGTCCTGGGGCTACCTCGTGGTGCGAAGCTTCAACCTCGAACCCCATCGCATTGAGGTAGGTCACGATTTCCTTTCGTACGTTGTCCCCCTTATCGCGCATGAGGTCGAAGTAACCCCCATAATCAGAGGGCTTGGTGGTAGGGTCTCCCTTCTCGTCGGGCATCAGGAAGAAGAACTCGTACTCGGGGGCTGTGTTGAACACCCAGCCCTTCTTCCGGGTCCGTTCCATGATGTTCTCGAGCGCCGCCCGCGGGTCACCCTCAAACCGATTTCCCTCGTGGTCGTAAACCTTGCACACCATTCGAGCGGTCTTCAGATCCTCTTGAAGCCATGGGATAATGACGAATGTATTTGGATCGGGCTTCAGGCGCATGTCTGATTCTTCGATCGTTGCGTACCCCAGCACCGAAGAACCATCGAAGAATATTCCTTCATCGAGCGCTTTTTCGAGCTCCGTGGCAGGGATGGTTACATTTTTGACCGTGCCCAGGATGTCCGTGAACTGCAACTGGATGAATTTGATTCCTTCTTTCTTCACCGCCTGCATTATCTCCTGCTTAGGCACCATCCAATCCCGCACCCATCTTCGACGTGCCGCATTTAAACTTGGCGTTGATATATAGTGAAGAATACAAATGTGTGTAGGTGTCGGGATGCCAAGACCAACAGGCCCCACGAACCCCGTGCTTCGAGGGCTCGTGCGGCGGCTCCGCAAACAGGGGAAGGAGCAGAAGGCACAAATCTGGCTGGAGCTAGCGGAGCGCCTCGAGGGGCCTCGGAGATCTAGGGCAGAGGTCAACCTAAGCCAACTCAACCGCTATGCGGCCGAGGGGAGCACCATCGTTGTCCCTGGGAAGGTCTTGGCGGCGGGCAGATTGGAACATGCCGTCACGGTTGGGGCGTTCAAGTTTTCGGGAGCCGCCAAACGAAAGATAACCGCGGCGGGCGGGGAGGCGCTGGCGATCCCACAGCTGCTCGAGCGGAACCCTGGCGGCAAGGGCATCAGGTTAATGGAGTGATTTAATGATAATAGACGGAAAAGATTTGGTCCTCGGCAGGCTCGCGAGCTTCGCTGCTAGGCGATTGCTGGAGGGCGAACGAGTTACAGTTGTTAACGCTGAGCAAGTCGTGATATCTGGGCGAAGGGAAGCTACCTTCGATGCCTACGACGCCTGGCTCGAAACCCGTAACCTCACCAACCCGCGCAAGGGACCATTTCACTTAAAGCGCCCCGAGGAGCTCGTGCGCCGAGCGATCCGAGGGATGCTACCGTTCGACAAACCCCGAGGGAGGATAGCCTTTCATCGCTTGCGCGTGTATCGCGGGGTGCCCGAGGAGCTGTCGGGCCAGGAGATGGTATCCATCCCGGACGCCAGCTTGCAGCACTTGGGGACGCGACGCTTTATAAGAGTTGGGCAGCTGAGCAAACACTTGGGGGCGTCGACGTGAAGGCCGTGCTCGCAACGGGGCGAAGGAAGGCAGCCCTCGCACGGGCGATTGTGAGGGATGGGAGTGGGCGAGTTTTCATCAATCGCCGCGCGCTCGATGCATATGAACCGGAGCTCGCTAGGTTGAAAATTTCTGAACCCCTGCAGCTTGTACCCGAACTCGCGAAGCGCGTCGACATCAGGGTTGATGTGGAGGGCGGGGGTTTCATGGGGCAGGCCGATGCTGCGCGCACTGCCATTGCCCGCGGGCTGGTCGAGTGGTCTGAGGACCCGAAGGTGCGGGAGACTTTTAAGCAATATGATTGGACATTGATTAAGAGCGACGTGCGCTTCAAGGAGCCCAAGAAACCATGTGGGCGAGGCGCGCGCGCAAAAGTTCAAAAGAGTTACAGGTAAGGTGACAGAGCTGAGACCGATTCGTTGTTTTACTTGTGGTAAGCTACTCGCTGACAAGTACGAGCAATTCGAGGAGCGCGTCAAGAAAGGCGAGGAGCCAAAAAAAGTGTTGGACGACCTCGAGCTCAAGCGCTACTGTTGCAGGGCTGCGCTGCTCACAAGCGTAGATTTCATGGACGAGATAGCAAAGTTCAAGAAATAATTCAGGACCCTTATGCTTTTGAGGAGCAAAGACGCATTTCGGTTTGATCGCATGCCTGCTGAGTGGTATCTCGATTTCGTCGACCCGAGCTACAGACCTTCTCGCGATGACTTGGTGGTGTTGTTCAGAGTGGAACCGGCCTCAGGCATCAGCATGCGCGAGGCGGTTGGGCGCGTGGCATCCGAGAGTTCAATTGGAACCTGGACCACCCTCACCACGATGACGCCCGAGAAGCGGCGGCTCATGGCAAAGGCTTACGAGATCAAGGGGCCATGGGTAAAGGTCGCCTATCCGATGGAGCTTTTAGAGCCCGACAACATGCCACAGGTTCTTAGCTCGATCGCTGGAAATATTTTTGGGATGAAGGCCGTAAGAAATCTAAGGCTCGAGGACGTTCGGTGGCCGCCCAAACTTATCAAATCTTTCAAGGGGCCCCAGTTCGGAATTGACGGAATAAGGCGAATTTTCAAGGTCAAGGAGAGACCACTTACCGCTACAGTCCCCAAGCCCAAAGTTGGCATGAACAGCGAGGAGCACGCTCGAGCGGGCTATGAGGCCTGGATGGGCGGCATCGACCTGCTCAAGGATGACGAGAACCTCTCGGGGCAACGCTTCAACCAGTTTGAGCGAAGAGCTAGGCTGTCTTTCGAGATGAGGAGCCGAGCCGAGCGGGAGACCGGGGAGCGAAAGAGCTACCTCATCAACGTGACAGCCGAAACCCGAGAGATGTTGCGGCGCGCCAAGCTTGTCAAGGAACTGGGCGGCGAGTACGTGATGGTCGACATCCTCACGGTGGGGTGGGCTGGGGTCCAGACACTGCGCGACGAGTGCGAGGAGCTGAAGCTGGCAATCCATGCCCACCGCGCGTTTCATGCCGCTTTCACCCGCAACCCCAAACACGGGATGTCGATGCTGGCGCTGGCGAAGGTGGCCCGTCTCCAAGGCGTGGACCAGATTCATATCGGGACGGTTGTGGGTAAGCTGGAATCACCAAAAGAGGAGGTACTCGCGCTTCAGCAAGCGATAACGAGCCGGAAGGTCAAGGAGGGGGGGCGGATTCTCCCACAGGGTTGGGATGGCGTCAAACCTGTTTTTCCCGTGAGCTCGGGCGGGTTGCACCCAGGGATAATTCCTGAGGTAATCGACATCCTTGGCCGCGACATCATCATCCAAGTTGGTGGAGGCGTGTGGGGTCATCCCGACGGAGGACGAGCAGGAGCGGCCGCGGTCCGGCAGGCAATCGAGGCTACATTGAAGGGCATTTCACTCGATGATTATGCGCAAACTCGCAAGGAGCTTCGGGGCGCACTTGGCAAATGGGGATATACTAAACCCAAATAGAGCATTACATAATTATTGTTGTGGGGCCGTGGGGTAGCTTGGTCTAGCCTCCCAGCTTGGGGTGCTGGTGACCCGAGTTCAAATCTCGGCGGCCCCACCACTCAAGTTACTTTAAACCCCAACTGAATTCATATCGGGTAGAATATGCAAAATCTCGCGTTATTCAAAAAGATTTTAATTGCCGCGACTGCCGGGTTGTGCTTACTGAGCTCGACTCGCCTAACGTCAGCGTCTCTTCCCCCGCTGCCGGACGAAAACCTCTTTTCTGATGGCGATGGGTGGAGCGATTTTCAAGAGCTGATGTTCGGCTCTGATCCACAAATCTCAGACACGGACGGGGATGGCATCCTGGACAACAGCGATCGAGATCCTTTAACAGATATTGATATCGAGATCCTCCAGAGCGCTCCTCCCGAATTGGACCACGCAGATATCCGGAATGCCTTGGATGTTTGGCCACAGCTCTTCGAAAACGCGAAAAATTCGATTTATCTCGAGACCTACTACATCGCCGATTCAATTTCAGACGAGATCATCAACAGCATCAAAAACGTTGCTAGCAAGGGTGTGAATGTTAAAATCATCTTGGATGAGGGGATGTATTCGAAGAACCGGACGAAGCCCGATGAGCTGAATTTGCACGAAAACATCGAAGTCCGAACCCTGCCGGTAAAAACCATGAGTGGTGGGTGGTTGCATGCAAAATACTTCATCATCGATAACGAAGTCGCATACATCGGGAGTCAGAACTGGAGCTGGACGGCGCTGAACGAGAGCTTAGAAGTGGGAGTTCTGGTGAGAAGCCCAGCGCTGTGTGCGGCCCTGCTAAGCGTTTTCGAGGCCGATTGGATCAAAAGTGGTGGCTCGCCCTTACTCTCGGCGGAAAATGATGATAGCGATAACGATGGGTGGCCTGATCCCTACGAGAGCTGGTTAGGTACTGATCCCCTCAGAGCCGATACAGATAATGACGGAGCAATCGATTCGAGAGATCCAAACCCCTTCGTGCAGCTATCGACCATCGTGCAGGGATCCAAAGTGAAGTGGCTGCGTCTGGTGGAAACTCCCCCAGTGCCGGAGTTGGACAACCCTTACATTCAAAATACGGAAAACGCCCTCTGTGAGCTCATAGGGTCTGCAACGAAAACTATCCGAGCAATGCTTTACTACTACACCACCGGGGGCAATTACACGACTTTGGACAACGCCCTCAGGGAAGCCGCCGCTCGCGGGGTGCGCGTTGAAGTTCTCGTTTCTGATAAGTATTTCAAACAATGGAGACACTCGCGAGATGCCTTACTCGACTTGGCCGCGGTCCAAAACATCACGGTAAAGACAATCGATATCGAGGGGATTGGATTATCCGGCACCAGCGGATGGCTCCACACTAAAACACTATTCGTTGACGACGAGCGGGCTTATGTTGGAAGCGCTAACTGGTTCGCCCCCCACATGGGACATCAGGTCACCTTGGACGGCTGGCAGCCCGGACCAACCCGTGAAGTGGGGCTGGTCTTCGAAAGCCCGAGAGTTGTTGGGGTCTTGACGGAGATTTTTACCCGAGCTTGGGCGAGCGACTACGCGAGACCCGTACTGACTGAGGAATTCGACTGGGTGCCCGTGGCGAGCGCGGTCGGTGCCCTCATCGCTTTGCTCGCGGCGGTCATTCTTGGCCGGAGGTTTAGAGGTCTGGGCCGGTGGTATCTATATCAAGAGGGGAAGAGATACGGGCCGGTTAGCACGGCCCTCCTGCGAAGGTGGATCGAGGAAAGACGTGTTAAAGAGGGCGCTTTGATCTGGCGAAAGGGAATGAAGGATTGGAAAAATGTCTTTGAAACCGAACCCTTCAAGCGCAAAACGACCAGCACTCGAACCTGTCACATTAGTGCAAATGAAAATTAAAGCTAGGCGGCCCCACCACTATTTTCTCCCGCGTACCCGCATCACTAGGACCGAGGGCAGAATCACCAACGCGGACACAAAAGCGAAAAATATCACGAGCGCCGTCAGCGTTCCGAACCTCATTATCGCAGGCATCCCCGAGAGCGCGAGCACCCCGAACACCCCGATCGTGGTAGCGGCGGCTGCGAGCAGTGCGGTCCCAACCTGCATCACCGTTGTTCGTATAGCGCGCTGCAGCTCCGGCCTGCGCTTCCTTTGCTCTTCCCGGAATCGGTGGATGATGTGGATGGCGTAGTCGATCCCTATCCCGATGATCAGGGCCGAGATCCCCATCGCCAGGACGTCCATCGACCATCCGAGGGCCCGAAGCGTCCCAAACTCCCACCCAATCGTCAGGACCATGGGCAGGAGCGCTACGGCCCCGAGCACGGGGGAGCGGAAGACCACGGCTAGAACCGCCAGACACAGCAGGAGCGCGAGCAAGGTCGTCCGCACCATGCTCGAGGATATGGTCCCCACTATCTCGCTGATGATGACCGGTTCCCCACCAACCGCAGGCTCACCGTCGATGCTCAGGTCGATGGAGTTTTGTAGGTTCTCGCGGACGTGCTCCCTGATTATTCGGGTTGCCCCCGCCATCTCTTGATCGGTCTTCGCGTTCACGTAGAAATAAATCACCGCCACATTGTCGCTTAGGACCCTGCTCCGCTGGTCCGGGTCGAGGAGGTTTTCATTTTCAATTATTGCATTTATTGCATCTTCCGACGGCGGGATCCCCCCAGTGGTCTGGGAGATGATGCTCGCCAAGCTCATCGAACCCGTGATTAAATTGTCCCCATCCGCAAGCACCGCGTTTTCTAGGTTGAACATCGCCTGCAGCCCTTCAGGGGTTCTGACCCCGCCCCGGGCAAGGACGACTATTACCGATTGACCGCCAAATTGATCCTCTATCTCGTTCAGCGTGACCATAGCTGGGATGTCTGCGGGCAGGAAAGTCTCGAACGACATAGTCGTGGGGATCCCATAGGCGGAGAACGCGCACGCAGCGGCCACGAGAACCGCCACAGCCACTATCAATTTCCCGTGGCGCTCGGCTCCAATCGCCGCCGCTGATAACATCTTATCGACGCGTTTTCCACGCCTCGCCACCAGCGCCTTCACCTTCCCGCCCCTTCTGTCTCGCAGCGCCAGCACCGCGGGTAGGAACGTCGTAGATAACAGAAAAGCGAACGCAATCCCAAGGGCCGCGAAAGCCCCCAGGGTGGCTATAGCGGGAAGGTCCGAGACCATGAAGGAGCCGAACCCGATCATGGTCGTCACCGCGGCGAGGGCTACCGCAACTCCGGTGGTGCGGGTGCACTTCCAAATGGCCCTCCCAGTCGGCGCGCCCTTGCCCCGCTCCTCGTAGTAGCGGTTGAGCATGTGGATTGAGTAGTCGATCCCAAGCCCGAGGATGAGCGGAACCAATGCAACGTGAATCATGGTGAACCTCAGACCCAGCCAAGCCATCGCCCCCAGCGCCCAGAGCGCCCCGAGCCCGACCACGAGGAGGGGGATGCAGATATCCGAGAGCCTCCTGAACACGAGGAAGAGGACCACGACCACGAAGATGGCAGCCGCGGGAATAAGGACTTGATTGTCTCTCCCCATCAGGCCGAATATCTCATTATGTAGCGTCTGTTCGCCCGTCACTCCCAGCGCTAGGTTCTCGTTGTTTTCGTCGAAGCTGTTCACGAACCCGATGAATGCTTCGGTTTTTCGCGCCCGCTCCTCGCTCGAGAGCCCGGTGGCAGTTGAAACTGTGATTAACGCTGAGCTTTGGTCGTCGCTCAGAATTCTGTCTACAAAGTTCGCTACCGCGGGTTGGGCGAGAGTTAGCTGAATGTAGTTTTCAAGCTGGGG
Organism: Candidatus Hodarchaeaceae archaeon; assembly: GCA_030016755.1. Taxonomy (GTDB): domain Archaea; phylum Hadarchaeota; class Hadarchaeia; order Hadarchaeales; family Hadarchaeaceae; genus JASEJC01. The sequence continues at coordinate 9,359 of JASEJC010000005.1, forward strand.
GTCGAGAAGGAGGGCGATATCCACGGGCAGGTGGGGGAGGACGTAGTCGACGTACGACTTCACCTTCACGATGTACCCCTGAAGTTCGGGGTTAGTCCTGAGCCCGTTCTCCAGCTCGTCGATTGCCCGAAAAACATTCGCCTTGGTGACATTTTCGGCCTTCACCAAGATTATCTCAGTGTTCGCGCTACCGAACTTGCTCTCAAACTCCTCCGTCGTCTTGATCGCTGGGGAATCCTCGGGCAGGAACTCACGGAACTCGGTCGAGGTCGAAAGGTTGGTGGCGCCATATGCCATGAAGCAGCTGATGAGGAACACACAAAGGAGGATGATGTAAGGCCTTCGCCCGCCCGCAACCCCAACCGTTTCCGTGGATTCCGTCTCGCTCACCCCTTGCAAAAAAGACCTAAATATCCTATGAATTAAATCTATCAGAAATAAAGTGATTGATACTCCAATTGGAGGCCGACCAATGTCCGGATACAAGGTAGTTCTCACAGCAGACAGGACCTTGATGAGCGAATATCATCGTCATATATTCCTCGGGTTCAGCGCCTGCGTACCTCAGGGGTTGATCTCGGATCGGCTTTACTTCTCGATGTTTTGCCCGTCCGTGGAAACGAACGGCGATGGCTCGGTTGTGGTTGCGCCAAACGGGACGAGGAAGATCGAAGCGGCACTGCTCGATTACGGATTTCGGAGGGAGGATGTGATTGTCGCCCACCCCGATCGTTTGGGTGAAGTGGTCGGCCCAGAAACGAAAGTCATTGGGATTACAGAAAATGACCCCCTAGGGATCGGACCGGCCACTTCCACCTTCACGGGTATTTTCGGCGGAGAGGCGTACATGGCACTGAAATTCAGGGAGGTGCTAAACCACCCCTCGGTCAAGAAATTTGGCCCAAAGATCATCGTCGGAGGGCCCGGGGCATGGCAGCTCGAGGATGAGCAGACAAGAGCAAGGCTTGGAATAGATTGTGTGGTGGTTGGGGAAGGCGAAAAATCGGCAGGGGCCCTTTTCGAGAGCGCCGTGAACGGTGGGAGATTACCGGGAGTCGTGCGCGGAGAGTTGGTCCCCACAGAGGAGATACCAGTTATCAGAGGCGCGACCGTTAACGGAATCGTTGAGATCGCAAGAGGTTGTGGTAGGGGCTGCGACTTTTGCGAACCGACACTACTATGGTACAGAAGTCTCCCTATCGAGCACATTCTGAAAGAAGTTGATGTCAATCTGCAGGCGGGCAGGCAGCCTGTGCTTCACGCGGAGGATGTGTTGAGATACAAGGCCAAGGGATTAGAGATAAACAAGGAGGCCACGGTGGAGCTCTTCAAGGCTGTGAGAGATCACCCTGGCGTCAGCAGTGTTGGGATCAGCCATTTTGCGCTTTCATCGGTTGCGAGCGCGCCAGATCTCATAGGAGAAATATCCCGCGTTCTAGATGTGAGTGAAAATACACCAATGGGGGGTCAAACCGGTATTGAGACAGGTAGTTCAAAATTGATTAAAGAGCACATGGCGGGGAAATGCAAGCCCTTTAAACCCGAGGACTGGCCTGAAACGGTCGTGGACGCTTTTGAAATCCTTTCAGAGAACCACTGGATCCCGTGCGCCACGCTGATCATGGGCCTCCCTAGCGAAACGGAGAAAGATGTCGACCTGACGATTGAACTGGTGGAGAGATTAGGGGAATTCAAGAGCTTAATCGTCCCACTCTTCTTCGTCTCGATGGGCGGGCTGAGGGGCAAGGCGGAGTCCTTCACGATGGAGAAAATGACGCCCAAGCACTCTGAGCTTCTCCTGAAATGCTGGGAACACAATTTCAACTGGCTTCCGTCTCTTATCAAAGAAGCCGATCCAATACTAGACAGCAGGTTGACCAAATTTGGGCTGAGGATAATCGCGTCTTACGCCGCCAATACTTGCAGGAAGCTCTTCCGCAGGTGCCGGGAGGAGTACGGCTATGATTTGTCTGCCATGATAAGCGACATAAAAAACGGCGAAATAAATGTGACCCCCATGCCGATCCGTTTCGCGTCCCGCCTGTTGAAAATTTGAGAAAGGGTTATTCCGGGGTTGGCCTGAAGTAGGCGGGACTAGCTGGCTAGCCGCGTAAACTACCCTAAAAGATAAACGGTTGATGTTGGTAGAATTAAACGATCCCCATGCGGCTAAATGTTGCCCTCGTAGGCTGCGGTGCGATAGGCTCAGTGCTGGCCCGGGCAATCGACGAGGGGCGGGCCGGCGATGTGAAGCTGGGGTGGGTCTATGACCTGAAGCGCGAGAAGTCCAAGGCGCTGGTAAAAAAACTGCGCTTGAAACCGAGGATAGCAAAGGGCGCGTCTGAGATCTACGCCGACAAGACGGTGGGGCTGGTCATCGAGGCGGCCTCCCAGCAGGCAGTCGAACAGTATTCCCTCGATATCATCCGCTCGGGCAAGGACCTGATGGTGATGAGCGTCGGGGCGTTCGCAAATGACAAGCTTTTGAAAAACGTGCGAGCCGCCGCCGAGCGGAACGGCCGCCGAGTCTACATCCCATCGGGCGCGGTGCTCGGGATCGATGGCGTGAAGGCAGCTGGGCTCGGCAGAATTCGAGAGGCGGTCCTTACGACGCGGAAGCCCCCCGCCACGCTTGCCTACAGCGAGTACCTCCAGAAGCGCCGAATCAGATTGAAGGGGCTGAAGCGACCCCGTGTGGTGTTCGACGGGTCAGCCCGCGAAGCCGTCAAAGCCTTCCCGGCGAGCGTGAACGTGGCTGCCACCCTAAGTCTAGCTGGAATAGGGCTGGACAGGACGAGGGTTCGCATCGTCGCGGACCCGAAGCTCCGCCGCAACGTGCACGAAATCCGTGTCCGCGGGGAGGCGGGCGAGCTCATCACCGAGGCGCGGAACGTGCCATTCCCGGATGTGCGCAGGACGAGCTATCTTGCCGCACTTTCGGCGATTCGCACCCTTCGGAACTTGAGCGAGACCATCCGCGTCGGGACATAGCTTTTAATTTAGCCAGCCAGCTTACTTCTTGAGGGATTACATGAAGCCCGAGGAGTTAAAAGAGGCCATCCTGAAACTCAAGGCCGAGCGGGACGCCGTCATCTTGGCGCACAACTACCAGCGGGAGGAGATTCAGCTCCTCGCCGACTACATAGGGGACTCGCTCGACCTCGCGAGGTATTCCGCGAAGGTCAAGGAAAAGGTCATCGCGTTTTGTGGAGTCGACTTCATGGCGGAGACGGCCTCAATTTTGGGCCTCGATAAAACCGTGCTTATCCCAGACCCTGAGGCCAAGTGCCCGATGGCCGCCCAGCTCCCCGCCGAGCTCGTGCGCGAGGCAAAGCGCAAGCATCCCGATGCGGCGGTCGTACTCTATGTCAACACTTTGGCGGAGGCGCGCGCGGAGGCGGACGTGACCTGTACCTCCGCCAATGCCCCCATGATCGTCAACGCCTTAGATGAGGACAAGATCCTTTTTGGTCCTGACCGAAATCTAGCGTGGTTTGTGCAACAGCGGAGCGACAAGCAGATAATCCCCCTGCCTGATCGCGGCTACTGCTACGTGCACAGGATGTTTTCCCCTGCTGACATCATGTTGCTGAAGGAACGATACCCAGATGCCGAGGTGTTGGTTCACCCGGAGTGCGACCCTGAGGTTCAAAAGCTGGCCACCCACATCTGCAGCACGAGCCAGATGCTGACCCGGGCTAAGGCGTCACCCGCAAAACGGTTCATCATCGCCACCGAGATCGGGCTGGTCGAGCGGCTCAGGCGGGAGTTTCCCGGCAAGGAGTTCATCCCGGCACTCGAAACTGCTGTGTGCGAACAGATGAAAGAACACAATCTCGAAAAGTTATACGAAGCTCTACGCGATATGAAGCACGAGGTACGCGTGCTGCCGGAGATAGCTGCTCGGGTGCGCGCAGCCACCGAACGCATGCTCGAGATTTCTGGGAGGGCGACCCGTGACTAGCGCGCTTGCGAGGAAAAAAATCCGCGAGATGCTTGCGGAGGATTTGGGCCTAGGCGACGTGACATCCAAGGCTATTGTACAGCCAAATATTAGAGTCAATGCCGAAATCATCACCAAGCAGGCAGGGGTGCTGGCAGGGGTGGCTGAGGCGACTATGGTTTTTGAGGAGACAGGCGTAAAGGTGAGGGCCCTCAAGTCCGACGGCGCCGATATCAAAGCAGGAGACGTGATAATTCGCCTGGAGGGGCCAGCCCGGGGGATCTTGGCCGCTGAGCGGGTGGCGCTTAACCTGTTGATGCGCATGAGCGGCATTGCCACGGCGACTCGGGAACTCATTGACCTAGCGAGGCGGAAAAATTCAAAGGTCGTCATAGCCGCAACTCGAAAAACTGCCCCGCTCCTGACATACTTCGACAAGCGTGCGGTTGTGGTCGCTGGAGGGGAGCCCCACCGCTACAGGCTCAGCGACCAAGTTCTGATTAAGGACAACCACCTTCGGCTGGTCGGCTCGGTCGTGGAGGCTGTGCGCCGCGCCCGCAAGGTTGCCCGTCGAGCTAAGGTTGAAGTTGAGGTCAGCAAGCCCGAGGAAGTGCTCGTCGCTGCCAAGGCTGGTGCGGACACTGTGATGCTCGACAACATGAAACCCGCAGATATCAAGCGCGCGATAAGGTTGCTTGAGCGCGAGGGCTTGCGGAGCAGAGTTTTACTTGAGGCGTCAGGCAGGATCGATACATCGAACGTGGGGGATTTCGCCGCCGCAGGGGTTGATATAATTTCATCCAGCTACATGACCATGCGGGCCCCAGCGTTGGACATGAGCCTAGAAATAAGAGCAAAGGTTTAAATTCATCGCTGTGAGGGAAAAACTGAAGTCGAGGTGATCATATGGCCGAGCTGACACCAAATGCCATGAAGGTCTATGATGCGCTGAAGAAACTCGGCGCCACGAGCCCAGACTCCCTGAAGACGGCCGACGATATCATGCGCACATCCCGCCTGCCGAAGGGGATGGCAAACAACGCGCTGATGGAGCTCGTCGCCAAGGGGTACGCGAAAAGGGTGGCTCGTGAGAAGGCCGCTGGCTACTACGTGACGAAATGACTACTCGCGGGCAATCCGCCACCGCGATTTTTCGACTTTCCGCTCGGCTCAGTTGAGATTAGGTTTAATCCAGTTGAAGGACAAGTTTATCCTGATGAAACGAGTTGGCGTCGCTGAGCTCCCCTTGCACGGCGGCAGGTGCCCTCCTTGGCTGTTCAGCCACATGAAGCGGTTGGGCGGGGCCATAAGTGAGATAATTGTACAAGAATACGGGAGACAGGAGCTTCTGCGCAGACTTGCTGACCCATTTTTCTTCCAAGCTCTAGGTTGCGTGCTAGGTTACGATTGGCATAGTTCTGGACTCACTACTGTGACGATGGGCGCCCTCAAGGAAGCGATAGAACCTGAAGAGCTCGGCATCTCGGTCTGCGGCGGCAAGGGCAGGGCCTCAAAACGCACGCCCAGCGAAATCCAAAAGCTCGCCGATGTTTTTTCCATCTCGTCCAAAAAAGTAGAGGATCTAAAGTACGCCAGTCGCATGGCCGCCAAGGTCGACAACGCCTGTGTGCAGGATGGTTACCAATTATATCATCATGCATTTGTGCTCAGCGAGGACGGGGACTGGGCCGTGATACAACAGGGGATGCACGACCGGTTGGCTCGGCGATACCACTGGCTCTCTGAGGGCATCCGCAGCTTCGTCGAGGAGCCGCACTCGGGCATCATCGGTGACCGCAGGGAGGAAGTGGTGCTAGACATGACCGCGCGCGAGAGCGAGGAAACGCGCAAGGCGAGCGTCGATCTGGTTCGGGACAACCCGAAGCGTTTGCTGCCATATGTGCGCGAGGCAGAGCAGCGTTCGCTCGATGAATATTTTAAGCGGAGCCCTCAGGTGCTGAAGCTTGTGATGCCGACCTCGCACGCGATAACCAAGCTGACGAAGCAGACGGTCGCGGCATTGCAGAGAGCATACGAGCTTCAACCTAAGGACTACGAGGAACTAGTTGCGATTAGGGGGCTGGGGCCAAAGGCGGTGCGAGCATTGGCGCTTGTTTCGGACCTAATTTACGGAAAGCCGCCTTCGTGGAGGGATCCAGCTAAGTTTAGTTTCGCGCATGGAGGAAAGGATGCCATACCCTATCCGGTTGACAGAAAAACTTATCAAAAGACAATTGAGATTCTTGAGGGCACGATTCAAGCGATAAAAGTCGGGCAGAAGGAGAAACTGAGTGCTGTCAGGAGGTTACACGAGTTTCTTGGGTGAATCTTTAAGAGTTAGAAAATCCAAATCTATTTGGTCCCGCGGTAACTCAGCCTGGTTAGAGTGGTCGGCTGTTCGCCGCGTGGCGGGCCAAAGACCCAGGCCGAAACCGACAGGATTTCGAGATACAAAATCTCAAATCCCAGGAAATGTCGCCGGTTCAAATCCGGCCCGCGGGACCACCTAGCAAGCCTTTAAACCAAAGGAAACAAAGATTGTTTGGTTGGCGGCCATAGCGGTGGGGAAACACCCGGTCTCGTCCGATCCCGGAAGTTAAGCCCACCAGCGATCTGGACTGTACTGTGTTCCGAGAGGGCACGGGAACTCCAGGACGCTGCCAACCACTTTGGTAACGTTTAATATCGTGGATTGAAATTTCTTATCGGTGCCCTGGTGGTGTAGCCCGGTCTAACATGCAGGCCTGTCGAGCCTGCGCCTCGGGTTCAAATCCCGGCCAAGGAGTTAAACGCTCCGCCGATGGGCGCCATCTGAACCCGGGGCTATTTCTACTTAACGGGTTGGGTCCGTTCCAAGAACTCTTGGCGAGGATAGATGCTTACATGATACAGCGGGGCCCTATTTTTTCGTTTATCTTGGTTACGCCGCACTGAAAATTTATATCCCAATAGTTTCAATGCCTGGCAGAAATTTGATACCAGCGCCCGTGAAACACTTGTAAATCCAACTTGTGTACGAGAGATCCACCCGTCTGATTCAACCAGCCCCCTCACAAATCCACTTAGGAAATCGCGTGAATACCATTCGGGGCGGTGTTTCAACGAGATAGTTCTACAACGCCTGCCTGCACCCCACCTTAAAAATTTTTGAATGAATTTGAAAATGTGTTTGTTTTCGATTTCGACCGAATAAAATTTGTACGAGTACTTTCGCTTCCTATGGTCATAAACCCGCGGATAAACGTCAAAAAGTTCGGAAAAGAAGGAAACGGCTCTAATTAATAAGCGAGGTTGTAGTGTACCGAGATATAGGCGAATATTTCGCTTCTTCCGGTAAAATGAAATTCCGCCATCCCCCGCCATCAAGCCGATGAATTCTCCAATTTTCGCTTCGTCTTCGAGGTAAAATGTTGGTTTTTGATACTTCACCGTATCCGCAAAGCCTTTGGGCGGGGGTTCTTTATAAAGGAGAAATCACGCTTCTTAGAAAGCCTTAAGAACCTTTCCGATGATTTTAAATAGCGAAACGCATAAAAAGAGATTTTACACCGCTTTCTGGGGGCCCGTAGCGCAGTCTGGTTAGCGCACCGGCCTTTTAAGCCGGGTGTCGCGGGTTCGAATCCCGCCGGGCCCGTCTGTAAGGCGGCGCGGGGGAAGGTATGTCGAGTGAGCTCGAGGTCGGGCGGCACGCGCTGGTGCCAAAACACGAAGTCCTGTCAAAAAAAGAGGTTGAGGAACTTCTCAAACAATACAAAATCCACACCCACCAGCTTCCCTTGATCAAGAGCTCGGATCCAGCAGCCAAGGCAATTGGCGCCAAGCCGGGCGATGTGCTAAAAATTACCCGCAAAAGCCAGACCGCAGGTGAGGCGGTCTTTTATAGATATGTGATCGAGGGGTAGGTGGGTGGATGCAGGATACCTGGCCACTTGTGGAAGCTTTTTTCAAGGAAAAAGGTCTTGTGAGACAACATCTCGATTCTTACAACGATTTTGTGGAGCGCGGGCTCCAACAGGTAATCGATGAAATAGGTGGGATAGACCTAGATATAGAAGGGATCGATGTAAAATTTGGCCGAGTGAGGCTCGATCCTCCGTCAATCAAGGAAGCTGACGGTTCCCGCCCTCCAATATTCCCATGCGAAGCGAGGCTACGGAACCTGAGCTACACTGCGCCAATCTGGCTTGAGATGGCTGTTGTCAAACACGGGAGGGAGCAGCCCCCTGTTGAGGTCTACATCGGGGAGTTGCCCGTGATGCTCAAATCTAAGATATGTAGACTGCATGGACTTGACAATGAACAGTTAATCAATGCTGGCGAGGACCCGCTTGATCCAGGCGGATATTTCATCATAAACGGCGCGGAACGTGTGATCGTCACCCAAGAGGATCTGGCGTCGAATTCCATCCTAGTCGAGCGCGATGAACGGATGGGGACGGAGGTAGCTAAGGTGTTCTCGACCCAGCGCGGGTTCAGGGCGCTGGTGATTGTTGAACGAAAACGTGATGGGCTGCTGAGAGTGGCGTTTCCCGCTGTCCCGGGGCAGGTGCCGTTTGTGGTCATCATGCGGGCCTTGGGTCAAGAGAGCGATAAGGAGATAGTCGCAGCAGTCTCCGAGGACCCCGAGGTGGTTCGAGAGCTTTTCGAAAACCTGCAAGAAGCCATTGATATAAAGTCGCAGGAAGATGCGCTCGACGTGATAGGAAAGAGGGTAGCAATCGGGCAGACGAGGGAGTACCGGCTGCAGCGCGCACAAGAGGTTCTCGACAGGTACCTCCTGCCACACATAGGTTCCAGACCAAACGACCGCATCAGCAAAGCGTATTATCTAGGAAGGATGGCAGAACAGGTAGTTGAACTTGCACTTGGGCGAAGGGAAGTTGATGACAAGGACCACTACGCCAACAAGCGCTTAAAACTCGCCGGGGACCTGCTTGAAAATGTCTTCAGGCTTGCGTTCCTTAATCTGACGCGGGATATCAAGTACCAGCTCGAGCGAGCTCATGCGAGGGGGAGGGAGCTTAACCTAAGAACAGCTGCGCGAGCGGATGTCCTGACCGAAAGAATCAGGCACGCACTGGCTACTGGTAATTGGCCAGGTGGAAGGACTGGAGTCAGCCAGCTCTTGGATCGAACGAACTATATAGCAGCTATTTCTCACCTCCGACGTGTTGTGTCCCCACTCAGCAGGAGCCAGCCCCACTTTGAGGCTCGCGATCTACATCCAACTCACTGGGGCAAGATATGTCCATGCGAAACCCCCGAGGGCCCCAACTGCGGACTGGTCAAGAACCTAGCATTGATGGCTGAAATTTCAACGGGGACAGAGGAGGGTAAAGTCGAGCGCCTGTTGCATAAACTTGGCGTCACCAAAATCATGAAAGGTAGTGAGCGCAAGGGAAAGGCTGCCGTATACATCAATGGCCGGCTCGTTGGGATAACGGACGACGGGAGAATGCTTGTGGATGAGCTCAGGCGTCATCGTAGGAAGGGCAGCATAGATGAGCAAATCAACATCGCATACCGGGAGGACACGAATGATGTGCGGGTGAATACAGACGCTGGCAGGGTGCGCAGACCAGTGCTCGTTGTCGAAGGTGGAAAATCGCGCCTGACTTCAGATATACTGGAAAAGGTCAAGGCAGGAGCGCTTACTTGGCGGGATTTGATCCGTGAAGGCGTCGTGGAATACCTGGATGCTGAGGAGGAGGAAAATACCTATATCGCGATCTCTGAGGAGAAATTGACTCCTGAACACACTCATGTTGAACTTAACCAGCTGGCGACATTAGGTATAAGCGCGGCTTTGGTGCCTTATGCTGAGCATAACCAATCACCGCGGAACACTTATGGCGCGAACATGGCAAAGCAGGCGCTAGGGCTCACCACTACCAGCATTCACAAGCGCGCGGACACAAGGGGGCATCTTCTACACTACCCACAGGTGGCGCTCGTCAAGACGAGAGTGATGGACGCTGTAGGCTTTGACAGAAGGCCAGCGGGGCAAAACCTCGTCGTGGCAATCGCGACATACGGCGGCTACAACATGGAAGATGCGCTCATAGTCAACCGAGATTCCATCGACCGCGGCATGGGGAGAACGACATTTTATAGAATTTACGAAGCTGAAGAGGGACGCTACCCGGGAGGGCAGGAGGACAAGTTCGAAATCCCAAGTGAGGAGATAAGGGGATATGCCGATGCGAGCCTCTACCGGAACTTGGGCGACGACGGAATAACCGCGGTCGAGTCAGAGGTCAAGGGTGAGGACGTCCTAATCGGGCGGACGAGCCCACCGCGGTTCTTGGAAGAGATCGATGAATTTGGTCTCGCCGTGGAGCACGGGCGCCGGGAGAGCTCGGTGAGGGTGAGGCCGAGCGAGGAGGGCATCGTTGACATGGTTCTCGTCAGCATGACTTCCGAGGGCAATAAATTTGCAAGGGTTCGGGTTAGAGATCTTCGGGTACCTGAAATTGGGGACAAACTGGCGTCACGGCACGGGCAGAAGGGCGTGATTGGGATAATTGTGGATGGAGCTGACATGCCGTTCACGGAAAGTGGGATAACACCCGATATAATCATCAACCCACATGCCATCCCCTCTCGCATGTCGGTGGGGCAGCTGTTGGAGATGATTGCTGGAAAAGTTGGGGCATTGGCTGGAGAGCGGATTGACGGCACGACTTTTAGTGGAGTACATGAAAAACAGCTGCGGGAGAGGCTGCATTCATACGGATTTAAGCACACCGGCAAGGAGGTTTTGTACAATGGGATTACGGGTGAGGTGATCCCAGTTGACGTTTTTATAGGAGAGTGCTATTATCAAAAACTTCACCACATGGTAGCGGACAAAATCCACGCCCGTTCTCGTGGACCAGTACAAGTTCTGACCCATCAACCAACCGAAGGCAGGGCGCGTGAAGGAGGGCTCCGCTTTGGGGAGATGGAGCGTGACTGTTTAATTGCCCACGGCGCGGCGATGTTGCTAAAAGAGCGCTTGCTGGACGCGTCCGACCGTTACACCGGGCTGATATGTGGTAAGTGTGGGGACTTTGCCGTCTACGATAGGCGCAGGGATCACGCATATTGTCCGCTATGCGAGGAGGATTCGGAGATTTACGGGGTGGAGATGTCATATGCGTTCAAGCTGCTTATGGATGAGCTGAAGTCGATGAGCATGTTACCAAGGATACGGTTGAGGGATAGAGCGTAGGTGGTAGTATGATGAGGATTCCAAAACTGATAGATTCCATCGACTTCTGTCTGATGTCGCCAGAAGACACACGCAAGTTGTCAGTGACTAAAATCATTGCCGCAGACACTTATGATGAAGATGGATACCCAATTGAAAGGGGGCTGATGGATACCAGGCTTGGAGTAGTCGACCCCGGGTTAAGGTGTAGGACATGCGGTGCACGGGCTGGTGAATGCCCCGGACATTTCGGGCATATCGAACTTACACGGCCAGTTATCCATGTCGGTTATGTTGAGACAATTTACGGATGTCTACGCGCTACATGTAGAAACAAAAAATGTGGTAAGATATTGCTCTCGGAACAGAAACTGGAGGAGTTCCGCAAGCAAATCGAGGATGCCATAAAAGAGAGGAGGAAGTGGTGGGAAATCTCAACTCAAATCGTCCGAAGCGCGGCCGCGGTAGAAAAATGTCCTCATTGCGGGGAGAAACAATTGACGATAAAGTTTGAAAAACCCACTACTTTCATCGAAGGCAAGAATCGCTTGACCCCAAGCGATGTCCGCGAGAGACTTGAAAACATAAAAGAAGAAGACTTGCCGCTGCTCGGGATTGACCCCAAAGTCGCAAAGCCCGAGTGGATGGTCTTAACAGCTTTGCCTGTACCACCGGTAACCGTTAGGCCCAGCATAACCCTTGAGTCAGGGGTGAGGTCGGAAGATGATCTGACCCACAAGCTGGTCGACATCATACGCATAAACCAGCGGCTCGCTGAAAATATTGAGGCCGGCGCCCCCCACCTTATCGTGGAAGACCTATGGGAACTTCTACAATACCATGTCACTACATACTTCGACAACGGCGTTTCCGGGATTCCACCTGCCCGCCATAGATCCGGCCGAGTATTACGCACGCTAGCACAGCGTCTCCGGGGCAAGGAAGGGCGTTTTCGGGGGAACCTGTCGGGTAAACGCGTGGACTTCTCTGCCCGGACGGTGGTGTCACCCGATCCCAACATAAGCATAAACGAAATAGGTGTTCCTGAATACGTAGCCAGAACTTTGACGATACCTGTTCGCGTTACCGAGCACAATATTGAAGAACTGCGCAATGTGGTGCGCAGAGGCACAGATATCTACCCCGGTTCGAATAATGTGATCAGCTCTGAAGGCAAGCGCTATGACCTACGCTACGCCGACCGGGAAGAGCTGGCGAATAAGCTAGAGCCAGGGTTCATAGTCGAACGTCACCTAAAAGACGGTGATATCGTGCTTTTCAACCGCCAGCCGTCCTTGCACCGGATGTCCATTATGGCTCACGAGGTCAGGGTCCTACCCGGGCGAACCTTCAGGCTCAGCTTAAGTGTTTGTCCACCATACAACGCGGACTTTGATGGCGATGAGATGAACGTACACGTACCACAGAGCGAGGAGGCCCAAGCCGAGGCCAGCATCCTGATGAGAGTTCAGGAACAGATTCTCTCGCCCAGATTCGGGGGCCCAATTATCGGCGGGATTCAGGACCACATAACGGGGGCATACTTGTTGACGCGCAAGGGCACATTGTTGACGCGGGAACAGGCTCAGCAGCTGCTTGCATCAGTTGGAAAGTTTTTCGACCTCCCAAAGCCTGCCAAGAGGGAGAGAGGGGTTGAGTACTGGACAGGAAAACAAATATTCAGTATGCTTCTCCCAAAGAAGCTGAACATAACGTTTAAAGCGAAGATATGTAAGAACTGCGCTCGTTGCAAAGAAGAGGAATGTGAGATAGATGCATATGTGGTCATTCGCGATGGACAGCTGCAAAGCGGCGTCGTCGATGCACGGAGTTACAAGGCACTCGACCGCTGTGAGATATTGGACAGAATCGTGAAGGATTACGGCACAACTGTCGCTCGGGAGTTCTTAGATGATGTAACTAAGCTTTCGATAGCAGCGGCTGTGATGTTCGGTTTCACCACGAGCATTGATGACGAAGATATCCCACCAGAGGCAAAGGAGAGGATAAGTGAGGTGATCGAGGACGCCAAAGATAGGGTAAGCAAGTTGATTGAGGTTTACAACGCTGGTGAGCTAGAGCCCCTCCCTGGTCGTTCCCTGCGCGAAACGTTGGAGATGAGGATAATGGAAGTGCTAGCCGAAAGCAGAGATACCGCTGGCTCGATAGCAGAGAAATATCTGGGGTTAGACAATCACGCGGTCATCATGGCCAGAACGGGTGCTAGGGGCAGTATGCTCAACCTAACCCAAATGGCAGCATGTGTTGGCCAGCAGTCGGTGCGCGGAGAACGCCTTAGCAGAGGATACAGAAAGCGTACCTTGCCGCACTACAAACATGAGGACCTTGGTGCTGAGGCCCGCGGATTCATAAGCTCCAGTTATAAGGATGGTCTCAACCCTCTGGAGTTTTTCTTCCACGCCATGGGGGGAAGAGAGGGTCTAGTTGACACAGCGGTCAGAACCGCCCAGAGTGGGTACATGCAGCGCCGTTTGATAAATGCACTTCAGGACTTGCGGGTGGAGTATGATGGAACTGTGCGGGACGACCGAGGAGCAATAATTCAATTCAAATACGGAGAAGACGGCGTCGACCCCGCGCGCAGCGACAACGGAAAGGCCGTTAACGTGGAAAAAATAATCGAGAGGGTAATAGGGGGATAATTGATGGTCGGGGTTTCTCCTGACACCATAAAGACCGAAGTTAGCAAGCTTGAGGGCGAGGTGCCCGAGTCCGTCGTCCACGAGCTAAGGGGGGCCCTGTTACGAGTAAGCAAGGAGCGGGCAATCACTCGGGAACAAATCGAGCAGATAATTGAAGGCGTCAAGCAAGCGTACACCAGCGCCATAGTGGAACCGGGCGAGGCGGTTGGCACGATAGCAGCTCAATCGATAGGCGAGCCCGGCACCCAGATGACGCTGCGGACTTTCCACTACGCAGGGGTGGCTGAGCTGAATGTGACCCTAGGGTTGCCGAGGCTCATAGAGATAATAGATGCGAGGAAGACGCCCTCTGCCGCCCTGATGACGATTTACCTGAAGGAAAAATTTGCTAAAAGCAAGGAAAAGGCACGCGAATTTGCACATAAGATAGAACTCACCACGGTGGAGGATGTCGCACTACAGACCGAAACAGACCTCATCAACATGGTATTCATTATAACGTTGGATCGCTCGCGCATGCAACGGAAAGAACTGACACCGAGCAAAATAGCTTCCACAATAAAAGACACGCTCAATACCGACGTGGGTATCGATGGTTACAAGTTGCGTATAAAGCCCTCGACAACAACTTTGTCGGAGTTGCGCAAGCTTGCGACAAGGGTCAGGGCGCTTCCTCTGCGCGGCGTAAAAGGCATCACGCGCGTGGTCGTCAAGATGGAAGATGATGAGTACGTAGTTCACACTGAAGGCTCCAACTTTTTGGAAATATTATCGATGCCTGAAGTCGATCAGACTAGGACTGTTACTAACAACATACATGAAATCGAAGAGGTGTTGGGCATAGAAGCCGCGCGCAATGCGATAGTCAATGAGGCAGTGAAAACGCTTGAGGAACAGGGGCTCAATGTGGACCTTAGACATATCATGCTCGTGGCCGATATGATGTGCGCTTCGGGCGAGGTTAGGCAGGTCGGACGGCACGGGGTTAGCGGCGAAAAGGCCAGCGTGCTCGCGCGCGCGTCATTCGAGATTACAACAAAACATCTCTTGGACGCTTGCATTCACGGCGAAAGCGACAAGTTGGACGGAATAATAGAAAACGTGATTGCAGGGCAGCCCATCCCGCTAGGTACAGGTTCAGTGGAGCTAGTGATGCGGAGGGGAGGGGAAGGTGGAACTAAGTAAGGAGATAGGACAAGCTGTCTCCACAGGCAAAGTTGCCATGGGCGCGGCTCGGTCAATAAAAACTCTCAAGCGCGGTCAAGCCAAGCTTGTTATCGCAGCGTCTAACTGCGAGCCTAATCTCCTCGCCGACATAAAACATTACGCGGCACTGGCAAACGTCCCCGTCCATATATTTGATGGAACTAGTCAGGAGCTCGGGCTAGCATGTGGAAAACCATTCTTGGTCAGTATTTTAGCGGTGGTGGAGCCAGGAAGCTCAAATATCCTTAGTATTGGGGGTCACAGGTGACGATCAAATTTACTTCCGACGAGATGCGTTACATCACTTTTTTTGAGGGATTGACTGGCGCGCGCATCCACGACTGCGTAATCAATGAGGACAGCAACATGATCACGTTTGTCGTGAAAAAAGGCGATATCGGGCTCGCGATAGGGAAGGGCGGGAGCAAAATCAAAAAAGCGAAACAGATGATGGGTAAAAGCATTGAGGTTGTTGAATACTCCGATAATCCAATTGAGTTTCTTAAAAACACCTTATCACCTGCAAGGGTTAAAACAATCAATATCATCGAACAGGAAGGCAGGCGAATTGCTATGGTCACCGTGGAGATGCAGGACAAAGGCGTAGCCGTTGGACGCAAGGGCAGAAAAATTCAAAATGCAAAAAAATTAGCTCAGCGCCACTACGATATCCACGACATCTCACTTACATGAGCTTTTAAGTTTGAGATTCATTATTTGTTTAAGGTGGCGAGAATGGTTAAGGCACCAAGAGGGGAATTTGCGGCGCGGAAGCTGCGCTCCGAGCGGCAGCGGTTTAGGTGGAAGAGCGCCCAATACAAACGTAGGGTCCTGAAGCTGGACGAAAAAGCCGACCCCCTAGAGGGATCCCCTCAAGGTAGGGGGATCGTACTTGAAAAAGTAGGGATTGAGGCCAAGCAACCTAACTCGGCAATTCGAAAATGCGTCCGAGTCCAGCTGATAAAAAATGGCCGACAAGTTACAGCTTTTGCGCCTGGTGAGGGTGCAATTGGATTTATCGATGAACACGATGAGGTGGTCATCGAAGGGATCGGGGGGGCAAAGGGCGGCTCGTATGGGGACCTTCCCGGAGTTCGTTATAAAGTCACGAAAGTGAACGGGATTTCATTAATAGAACTTGTGAAGGGCCGCAAGGAGAAACCGGCACGGTGATGGTTTGGCGTTCAAGTATTTTAATGAGTGGGCAACTGACGAAGTTGTGATCAGGGACCCCGGTCTGAAGCAATACATTCGTTTAGAACCCACGCTTGTGCTGCACCACGGCGGGAGGCACGCGGGAAAACAATTTGGGAAAGCCGAGGTACCAATTGTGGAGCGTCTCTTGAATAAGATCATGCGGTCCGGTCCTGGTGTGAGGAAACTCGGTGGCAAGGTGATCCGGGGGGCAGGAGCGTGTGGTAAAAAACACAATGCTTACAACATCGTCCGGAAATCCTTCAAAATAATCGCCGATCGAACGAAAAAAAATCCACTTCAAATTTTGATAGACGCCATCCAGAACTCAGCCCCCCGTGAGGAGACCACGCGAATAAGCTACGGGGGGATCACCTATTATGTAGCAGTAGACTCGGCGCCACAACGAAGGCTTGACACTGCTATGAAGAACTTGGCAGCCGGGGCCTTTGTGGCGTCATTTTCAGGCGAGAAGCGGATTGAGGAGTGCCTCGCGGAAGAACTGATCCTCGCCGCAAACAACGACATGAAGAGCTTCGCGGTGGCGCGCAAGGAGGAGACCGAGCGGATAGCCAAGGGGGCAAGATAGGAAAGGCTTTTTAAATCCCCGGGGTAATGAAAAATAGCTGGGTATGGGAGGTAGAAAAAATGGCGAAACCACACTTAAACCTGATAACCATAGGCCATGTGGATCACGGAAAGTCCACGCTAGTGGGCAGGATGTTTTATGAGAAGGGACTGGTGAAGGAGGAGGATATAAGGAAGTTCGAGGCGATGGGCGACAAGGGCAAGACATTCAAGTTTGCGTGGGTCATGGATGCCCTAAAAGAGGAGCGGGAGCGCGGGCTGACAATCGACCTAGCGCACAAGAAATTTGAGACCGATAAGTATTATTTCACCATCATCGATGCCCCAGGGCACCGCGACTTCGTCAAGAACATGATCACAGGGGCGAGTCAGGCAGATGCTGCTGTGCTCGTCGTGGCGGCGGACGATGGAATCATGCCGCAGACTAGGGAG
This sequence comes from Candidatus Hodarchaeaceae archaeon, assembly GCA_030016755.1. GTDB lineage: Archaea > Hadarchaeota > Hadarchaeia > Hadarchaeales > Hadarchaeaceae > JASEJC01. The sequence continues at coordinate 26,577 of JASEJC010000005.1, forward strand.
CACGCAGCGCTGGCGTTCACCCTCGGGGTTGGCCAGCTAGCGGCGGTGATAAACAAGATGGATCTGGTCGGATACAAGGAGGATGTGTTTAACAAGCTCAAGGGTGAAGTGATCGACCTGCTGAAAGCCGTTGGGTATAGGAATCCCGAGAAGTTCACGTTTGTGCCCGCGGCGGCGTTCCACGGGGACAATGTGGTCAAAGCCAGCGATAAGATGAAGTGGTACACTGGACCGGTATTCTATAACGCATTGGATGCCTTCACCGTACCTCCGAAGCCGATCGATAAACCACTCCGCCTGCCCGTCCAAGATGTGTACTCGATCACGGGTGTCGGAACCGTGCCGGTTGGCAGGGTTGAGACGGGTGTGGTCAAAGTCGGCGATACCTTGGTGTTCGAGCCAGCTGGGGTGAGCGGCGAGGTTAAATCGATTGAGATGCACCACGAGTCGATACCCCAAGCCGAGCCAGGGGACAACATAGGCTTCAACGTGCGAGGTATTGACAAGACGGCGATAAGGCGAGGAGATGTTGCTGGTCACCCGAAGTCGCCGCCAACGGTGGTGAAGGAGTTCACCGCGCGCATCGCCGTGTTGCAGCATCCGACTGCAATAGCTGCAGGGTACACGCCAGTCTTCCACGCATACACGGCCCAAGTAGCGTGCACAATATCGGAGATAACCCAAAAGCTGGACCCGAAGTCAGGCGAAGTTATCCAAGAGAAACCGGAGTTCATCAAGAAAGGCGATATGGCGACGATCAAAGTGACACCGACAAAGCCCATGGTGCTTGAAAAAGCGTCTGAGCTGCCACAGCTGAGCCGCTTCGCTGTGCGCGACATGGGGATGACGATAGCCGCGGGCGTTTGCGTGGACCTGACACCAGCGAAGTAGTCAAACCTTTTATTCCGCTCTTTCTTAGTAGGGTGAGGGGTAGCTTTGCAGAAGGCGCGCATAAAGCTGTCCAGCGTGGACCATCAGAAGCTTGACGAGGTGTGCAAACAAATTGCCGGGATAGCGGAGCGAGTCGGGGTCAAGATGTCGGGCCCCATCCCGCTCCCAACGCGCAGGATAAAAATACCGGTCAGGAAGTCGCCGGATGGGGAGGGGACCGCGACGTTTGATAGGTGGGAGCTCCGCGTCCACAAGCGCCTGATAGACATGCAGGCCGACGAGCGGGCCCTCCGACAAATCATGCGCGTGCAGGTCCCCGAGGAAGTCGCGATCGAGATCGAGCTCAAGACCTGATTTTTACAACTCCCCCGTTGTATAACCCAAAGTTATGATAATGGTAATTAAAAATATCTTCCACGAATACAACTCCCCCGTTGTTAAACTTGGCGCTACTTTTTGCCTGCTTATAAATAACCTCCACCCAAAGCCTAGGCGGGAGCCGTGAAATATCGTTTTGATGGCTTGGCAGAGTTCGTGAGTAGGCGTGGGCGCGTCATGCTGCTTCAGTTGGTCCTCGACAGCGGGATGACCCAAAATGAGGTCGCTGTCTATCTCAGCGTGACGCAGCAGGCCGTAAGCAAATGGCTCAATCCTCGTGAAACTCATCCGTGCAATAAAAATCTTCGGCGCCTGCTCAAGCTTGCGTGGGAAATCAGCCCGCGTGGTTCCCTAGAAGTATTGAAACACGAACACGATACATTTTCAGAGTTGTTCAGGAGCTTCGCAAACAGTAAGCACTAGTGTTCACAACCCCCCAGTTGTACAACTCCCCCGTTGTATAACTTGAAGTTATCAAAATGGGTTTGAGTATCGCTTTTAGGAATACAACTCCCCCGTTGTGTAATTAACTCTCCTTGATTTTAGCGAATAATTCGGCCGGGTCTGGGGTCTTCGATCCTAGTTTCCGAAAATAGCGCACTAGGTTCTCGAGGTCCCGCATAAGGAGTTTGTCGCCCATCGGGTTTTTGCGATCGGTCCCCATCGAGAAATCTATCAGCACTGGGTCTGGGGTGAGCAGCACATTGTACTCGCTCAGGTCGGAGTGAATGAGTTGTGCATCTTGGTATAGGGATTTTGTGGCGTCGAACAGCGTCTTAAATACCCGCTTGGGCGATCTCGGTGGCGTGTCCTTCATGCGCGGGTATGGAACCCCCTCCTCCCCCAGGAACTCCATCGCGAGCACGTTTTTTTCGCAGTCTATGGGCCTTGGCACTGGTACCCCAGCTTCGTGGGCCCGCTGGAGATTCTTGAACTCCCGCGATGTCCACGTGTAGATCACATCCCTTCGTTCCTTGGGGACGCGGCGGAAGCGGGGGTCGCTGGCCAGGTAGCGGTGCATGTTCTTGAAATCGGATGTGGCGATACGATAGATCTTGACTGCCACGTAATTCCCCTGCCGATCTAGGGCACAGAAGATGTTGGCCTCCTTCCCGGTCGAAACTGCCCCGTAGAAGACGTCGAACACCCCGCGGTTGATCAGATGGTAGAGGGTGAGGAGGGTCGAGCTGTCGAATACGCTCGCCATGATCTTGTAGGTCTCTGAGTCCTTCTCGAGCCGCTCGAGCTTGCGGTGCTCGAGCTTGCTGAGGAGGGCTTCAAAATCGGCTGGCAAGGAATACCCCCTACTCCCAGAGCCCCTTTTTCCTCAGCCAATCCACCTGCGTCGTTGTGTAGCGGTAGATTATGTCCCCTCGCTCATCACCCTGCACGGGCCAGGGGCGCACAATTACGACATCCGCCTCGCGCACCCACAGCCTCTTGCGGATCTTGCCCGGGATTCGGCAATTGCGCACGTGACCATCCTTGCACCGCACCCTCAAGCGGTCGAAGCCGAACATTTGCTCGACTACCCCGAAGACCTCGTTTGAGTGTGGGACCCTAAGGCCTTTGATCTCCTCTTCAGGCTTCGCTTTCGGCATCAGGCGCCCCCGAGCTTTCGGTCCCAGAGCAGGCGGTTGACTCCGTTCAGCATCGCCTGCACGCTCGCCATGATTATGTCGCCGCTGGTGCCCCGCGCCGTGACTATCCGCTTTCCATCCGTCAGTTTGACCACCACACTGACGACCGCATCCGTTCCCCCGGAGATTGCATCAACGTGATACTCCTGAAGGCGAACGTTCGACATGCCCTCCACGACCTTCCGAATCGCGTTCATGGCAGCATCCACCGGCCCCACCCCGAGACCCGATTCGATCACTTCCTTGTCGCCAAATCTGACTTTGACTGAAGATGTTGGGGTGACGCGGTTGCCGCTGACCACAGTGAGCTCCTCGAGTTTGACCATCTCCTTGAGCTCCCGCCCCATCACCTCGTCCACAATCGCCCTGAGCTCGGTGTCGGTGACCAGCTTCCCCCGGTCGCCCAGCCGCTTGACCTGCTCGAATATCTCATGGACCTGTCCCTTGGTCGGCTTGAGCCCCATGCGCTTGAGCTCGCTCTCGATCGCGTGGGAGCCGACATGCTTCCCGAAGACTAGCTTGCGATGATGCCCTACCACTTCGGGCGAGATCGGCTCATAAGTTGGCGGGTAAACCAGTACTCCGTGGGTGTGGATGCCGGCCTCGTGTGTGAAAGCGTTCTCGCCCACCACGGCCTTTGTCGGAGACACCGGGAGCCCCGTCAGGCGTTCGACGAGCTTGGAGATGGAATAGAGCTTGTTGAGCTTGATCCCCGTCTTGATCCCGTGGAAGTGCGAGAGCCCCAGCACGACCTCCTCGAGCGCGGCGTTTCCCCCCCGTTCCCCCAATCCGTTTACCGTGACGTGGACCTCGCTGGCCCCAGCCTGGACGGCGGCGAGGGTGTTCGCGGTCGCCATGCCGAAATCATCGTGGCAGTGAGTCGCCACTGGCACCTTGATCCGCTTCGCGAGGTCGGAGAAGAGCTTGCGCGAGCTTTCCGGAGTTAACACACCAACGGTGTCGCACGCACAGACACGCTGGACCCCCTCCTCAACGGCAGCCGAGAGGAACTCCCTGAGGAAGGCGGGACCGGTGCGGCTGGCATCCTCCGCTGAAAACTCCACAGTCAACCCGTGGTCGAGCGCATATCTGGCGACATCCAACGCCATCTCCCAGACCTCGCGCTTTGTTTTTTTGAGTTTGTACTTGAGGTGGATGTCAGAGGTTGGAATTACTAGGTGAACGCTGTCCACATCACAGGCTAGCGCAGCGTCGATATCAGCACGGACACCCCGTGCGAAGTTGCAGATCTCAGCATCCAGCCTCGCCCTTGAGATGAGTTTGATCGCCTTGCGTTCACCCTCTGAGGTTATCGCGGCCCCGGCCTCTATTATGTCGACCCCGAGGTCGTCGAGCGCCCGAGCCAGCTCCAGTTTTTGTTCTGGAGCTAGCGCTACTCCGGGTGTCTGCTCCCCGTCGCGCAGCGTCGTGTCGAGCACCTTCACCCTGCGTTTCGCCATTCCATCCTCTCTGCTATATTGGGTAATGTTATTATTAATGCCTCATACTAATGGTTGGAGGACAGCATGCCAAAAGAAACTTTCGTGAGCGATTACATCCGACAGGTGAGCAAGGAGGTCAAACTCCCAAGGCGGGTTAGGATATTCGACACCACGCTCAGGGATGGTGATCAAACCCCAGGGGTATCTTTCACCCCAGACCAGAAGCTGCTCGTCGCGCGGCAGCTGGACAGGCTTGGGGTTGACACGATTGAGGCGGGTACCCCGATATCATCTGAGGGTGAGCGAAAAGCCGTCACCGCGATAGCGAAAGCTGGGCTTAAGGCGGAGATATGTGGGCTAGCGAGGGCGCTCAAGGAGGATATAGATGCGGCGCTCGCGTGCGGGGTCGACTGCGTCCATGTGTTCATCAGCACCTCTGACCTTCACCTCAAACACATGCTCAAGATGACGCACAAACAGGTGCTTGAGCAGGCGGTCAAGTTCGTCGAGTACGCGAAGGACCACGGCGTCACGGTCGAATTTTCAGCAATGGATGCTACGCGGACCGACCTAAGCTACCTCAAGCAGATCTTCCAAGCGACTGTGGACGCGGGGGCCGACCGCATCAACGTCCCGGACACGGTGGGCGTGATAACCCCGCGGGGCATGAACTACCTCATCAGCCAGCTGAGGCCCGTCATAAAGGTGCCGATAAGCGTGCACTGCCACGACGATCTCGGGCTGGCCGTTGCCAACTCGCTCGCTGCGGTGGAGGCCGGGGCGGATCAGGTCCAGGTGACGGTCAACGGCATCGGGGAGCGCGCTGGCAACGCATCGCTCGAGGAAGTGGTCATGGGGCTCAGGGCGCTCTATGGGATCAGGCCGAACATCCGGACGAAACTGCTCGCCGAAACGTCCGACCTAGTTGAGCGCTTGACCGGCATCCCAGTGCCCCCAAACAAGGCAATCGTGGGGGACAATGCATTCGCCCACGTTTCCGGTATCCACGCTCACGGGGTCCTCGAGTTCCCAGGAACATACGAGCCGATTTCTCCTGAACTTGTCGGGCACCACCGTCGCCTGGCCTTGGGCAAGCTCACGGGCAGGCATTCGGTGGAAAAACAGCTGCGCAACATCGGGGTGAAGGCGACGAAGGAGCAGCTGGCGGACATCACGGGCCAGGTCAAGGCCCTCGGGGACAAGGGCAAGCAGGTGACGGATGTGGACCTTCGTGCCATCGCCGAAATTGTGATCGGGGCACTTCCCAAGGAGGAAAAAGTGGTCGAGCTCAAGGAGGTCACGGTCACAACTGGGAGCACAATCACCCCCACCGCTTCCGTGCGTTTGACCATCCGGGGTGAGGAGCGAGTTGGCTCAGCCACAGGGGTCGGCCCCGTGGACGCAGCGATAGCCGCAATCCGCACAGTGATGAGCGAGATTTCGGAGCTCAGGCTGAAGGAGTACCACCTGGACGCCATCACGGGCGGGAGCGACGCGCTGGCCGAGGTCACGGTGAAGCTCGAGGACGAGCGCGGCAACATCTACATAGCGAAGGGAGTGCGCGAGGACGTTGTCATAGCCAGCGTGGACGCCATGATCAACGGGATAAACCGGTATTTTGTTGGGCGGAAGTAATGATTAGATTTCTAAAAAAAGAAAAAGCCCAACCAACCGAAACGGTCAGTCGGGCGAGGCGTTGGTGTATCGGCACCTAGGAGTTTCATTACAATGTTTATTTTGAACTTTAAGTTTTTGGAGGAGCGAGGCGTTGGGGCGCCTGGAAATCGAACCCAGACCTCCTAGGTGCCAGACCAGGGGTGCTACCATTACACCAATGCCCCAGCCCCGCCCTTTCTCCAAGGTGGAATCGTGGCCCTTTTTTGGTGTTAGTCGCGTATTCGTTCTGACAACTCAATGATCCCGTTCACTCCCTCGGCTCGCCGATTCTCAGCGAGGTGTAGAAGCCGTGCTCCTTCGACACTCCAAAGTTCACCCACAGGCTCCGCGTCTCATCTATCGTCACCCGAATCGAGTCAGGGTAGGGCTTACCTTCCGGCCAGTTGACGTACCCGTTCGGGAGAACCAACGAAAACGTGTCCCCCTTCACCGGGATGTTGACCGTGTAGGGATCCTTTCCCTCCCGCTTCGCGACGATCCTCAAAGTCGAGATCTCACCTATCAAATCTCCCGCTTTCTCGAAATCCTTCACCATCTTTCTCACCTCCGGTTTGTGGTTATAATCCGTGTCCGCGGCCACGGGCTCTTGCCGGCGCGGGTAATCGAACCCCGACCTACGGCTCTCCTCCTCCGCGGGAGGAGTTGATGAGGGCAGTATGCGCTGTTACGCCGCGCTTTTTTCTTTTTTAGCTTGTTCACATTTCCCGCCGAGGCTTTGGGTGGAGGTTATTTATAAGGGGGCTAATTCCCTGCTTCGATGCTGTTCAAATAAGGCTTTAGTTTTTGACTCCTAATTCCTCATCGATGAAGG
>JASEJC010000060.1 GCA_030016755.1 Candidatus Hodarchaeaceae archaeon
GATATCGCGCCAGGTTCGCTCGCACGGCCGCCTCACGCGCCTTGCCCCGTTTCTGTAGTTGTGAATGACACTCACAACTACAAAACCATTGGGTCCAAGTGACAAGGGGCCTCGCTACCAAGTACATCCTTTATCAAAAAGGATACTCCCACCGGCGGCTCCACGCCAAAAGTTTATTCTAGTCGGATTTGTTAGATCGCCCCGATTAATGCGACACACCACCAGTTGTGGAAGGGTTTATATGCGTTAGTATGCATAATGTATACAGGTGAGGGGAAGTGAGTGTGGTCATTCGGGTAAGTTCGGAAACGCGAGAATTGCTGAAACGAACCGCCGCAAAGGACCAGACCTACGATGATATCATCCGTGAATCTTTGGAGCTATACGGTGCTTTGATGTCCGAGCTCGAGAGCGCGCTGCACGACCCAAACAGCGAATGGACCGAGCACGGGGCCCTGCTGGACGAACTCGGGATAAGCAACAGGCAGCTAGAGCGGGAGAGGAAGCGGCTTGGTCACAGTGGTTAGGTACCACCGCTACTTCAAAAGCCAAATCCGCAAACTCCCAAGGGATGTTCAGGTGCGGATACTGGCGGCGGTGAAGGAGTATGCCGAAACGGGCCGGGGTGATGTCCGCAGGATCACAGGGAACCTCGACAGATTGAGGGTGGGAGATTACAGGGTCTTCCAAGGTTTGGTCGGGGGAGAGCTGCGGGTGGTGGCGGTGTTTCATCGTCGGTTTGAGTACGCGGGTTACGTCCTGCGCGCGGCTCTCGATAGGCTAAAAGTGATGAGGGAATGAGCTTATCGAAGAAAATTTTCTTTGGGTGGACCTAAGCTTTTTCTGCCTTCGTTCCAACCCTCACCGGCGGCTCCATTCTTGTCATCGATCAATACATCCAGACGGGGATTTCCTTCCATCTTGCCCCATGAGCTTCCAACGTTTTTGTAATCGACGACGCCTTTTCGCGCGAAACCAACAACACAGCTTTTCCAATTTTAATTATGCCTGGCCGCGCGGTGAGCCGTCTTGTCAACAGCTGGTCTAAAACGTTAGCTTTGTTAACATCCTTAACATCGTTAACGATGCCGAACTTGTTATATTTATAACAATACTTTCGGAGGGGGGTGTTCGAAAATCACTTGAAGCACGGGTGGAAAGGTGGTATCGAGAGGTGATTAGGTTGCAGTACACGGTCAGGGCGCTGATCGAGCCTAACGGCAACGAGGCGAGGCTTGACTCGATCTCCCGAACCTTCTGCTCGATGGTCCGCACGGCGTACAACCGCCTGCTGGAAGGAAGGCGAACGAATGAGATCGTGCGCCTGCTCCAGACTCGCTACGGCGTCGAGAACTGGCGATGGTGCCAGTGGGCGATCGCTCAGGCACGGGGCGTCATTCAATCACAAAAGGAGCTCCTGCCGCTCTACGCCGAGATGTACGATGAGAAAATTGCGCGGGTCAGGCAAAGGATGGATCG
>JASEJC010000061.1 GCA_030016755.1 Candidatus Hodarchaeaceae archaeon
CGAGCATGAGAGCACGATTTGCGCCTGAGAAATGGACTTGCCGGCCGGGACTCTCGACAGGTAGAACTTCAAAAATGTCCGATAGTTGTCGGCGTGCGCCCCGCTTGGTATGGTCCCAACCTTGACCTCGTCGTCGAGGCCGAAGTTTGTGCCGCTATTTTTATGAGAAACATATGCGTCGCCAACCGCGTATAGCTCTTGGGTTTCGCCCGTCGTGTAGGTGAGCCTGAGGCGCGGAAATTTTGTGCCGTAAACGTAAACGTGTGCGAGGGCGCTCAGGATGTTTTCATTTTCTTCAGCGACGAAGCGTGCGGATTGTTTATAATCATTCTTCGTGAATATGTTGAAAGCGTAGGTTCGATGGGTGTTGGTTATCCAGCGGTTGCCCAACCACCTGTTATCGAGCGTTATAGCCCCGTAGTTCCGGCTGTTCGGGTCACTGATGATATAGATGTTCTTGCTCAGCCCGTTCTCGCTCCGCGGTCCCCCCTCGAAGTCCCACCGCGAGTTATGCACGAGCACCCTAACGGCCGAGCTACCGCTGTCGGTAGAGCGCAGGGAGCTCACGAGCGGCCTCTGTACCCCGGGGACCCTCCCTAGAGTGGGGACCTCCACGCTCATCCTCTGCCCGACCCCCAGCTCGTTCAACCGCTCCTGCAGCCTTATGAAGTCCTCCTTGACCGCCTCCGCCTGCTCGCGCTCGCGCTGATGCTGTATCTTGGGGACGTGGGTTGTGTAGTAAATGGCGGTCGAGATGATGAATATGGACACCATTAAAATCGCAGCTAGAGGAACCCAGGCCCCCCGCTCTTCAGGCATGGGGAAAGGCCTGAACCTAGCTCTGCTAAAAGAGCGCCTCGGCTGACCTCTGGGAGCTGGCGACATCGAGGTCATTTTAACCTCTCGGCGCGTAGTAAAAGCCTTTTTTAATTAATATAAATGTTTCGAAAAAATTTGAAAACCTAAAATCATCTCATGAAGCTTGGCAACTTGATTGTTCCGACTTCCATCCTACAGTTTTTGCTGACAAACAGATGGGTGCTGCTCACAATAAGCACCATCCGCCTGAGTTTCCTTTCGTGCTCCTCGCGCGAGATGGACGCGTAGAGGCTCGCCCGGCGACCCTTCCGCTCGCACGGCCGCCTCACGCGCCTCGCCCCGTTTCTGTAGTTGTGAATGACACTCACAACTATAAAAAATCCTGTGGTTCGAGCGACCTGCAAAATCTTATTACGAATAATACCGTCGAACCATGTGCAAGTCCCGAA
>JASEJC010000062.1 GCA_030016755.1 Candidatus Hodarchaeaceae archaeon
GATGCTGTTCAAATAAGGCTTTAGTTTTTGACTCCTAATTCCTCATCGATGAAGGCTGACGAGGGGAGGGGTGAACAATTGCAAAGGAGGTTTGATCCATGCAATCGGAACTCAAAGAGTTCCTGTCCACCCTCCTCCCCTATGCATTTGGGGGAGCGGCCAAAAAGGCTTTTCTGAGGAATAAGAAACCGCCTGAGGCGAAGGTCTTCGCCTGCTACCTCTACTTGCACGGGCCAAGCTTCAGGCAGGCTCAGCGCCTGCTCGATGACCTGGAATTCGAGGTGGCACACTCGGCAATCTGGTATTGGCTCCAACAAGTCGGAGCTGAGGTTGGGGAAAAATTCGTCAAAAAGAAGCGAAGGCGCTGCCTCATCGTCGACGAGACCAAGGTTCGCACGAAAAGTGGATGGATTTACGTTTTTGGGGCCATAGACCCCGAAAATCGTGAGATCGTGTATTTGCTGGCGACAAAGCATCGAGAGAGCATCGACGCGCTGGGTTTCCTGAAGCGCTGTCTCCGCTACTGCGAGGGCAAGCCAATCGTCGCCACCGACGGTGGCCCCTGGTACCGATGGCCGGTGCGGCGGCTCGGGCTCAAGCACGTCGTATTGTGCGGAGGCGAGCGGAACTACATCGAGCGCTGGTTCGAGACGTTCAAGGACAGGCTGCGCGCATTTGACTGCTATTTCCCAACGCACGGTCTCGAGAGTGTGCGGAATTTCTGCCAAGCGTTCAGCTTCTTCTACAACCAATGCAGGTGGCATCAGTCTGTGAAGGGACCGCCGTCTGGCGGAGGAGGTGGATTAAAAGCTTGGGCGGAGGTGTTTATTTGAACAGCATC
>JASEJC010000006.1 GCA_030016755.1 Candidatus Hodarchaeaceae archaeon
GTAAAGCACGCAGTCCGGTGGCTCGGGCTGCGTGCTTTACTTTGCCGGTCTTGGCCGCCTTGTCAGCTTCCCGCACCGCCTCTCTTATCTGATGCGGGGAGATGTCCCGTCCCGCCAGCCCGCAGACGAAATCGAGCATGAGCGGCGCTGGTTCGACGTTTATGAAGGATGCCGCGGCGTCAAGAAAGAGCCCGCCTGCCGAACCGAGTGAGATATTTTTTTCCAGGACTGCGACCGCCTTCGCGTGCCCTAGGGCATCAATCAGCTCTCCATCTGGAAACGGCCGGAAGGACCGCACGCGCACAAGCCCAATCTTTTTCCCTCGCTTCCGATAACGGTCCACGATGTCCTTCACGCTACTACTCAGGGAGCCAATCGTGAGCAATATGATTTTGGCGTCGTCGCTGTGGTAGCGCTCAATCAGCCCGTAGCTTCTGCCAAAGCGCTTTTTGAACTCCTTGTCCACGCTGACAATTCGCTCCTGCGATTCGCGTGTCGCCCTCTGCAGCATGTACCTGAACTCCGTGTAGTACTCAGGGACGCCGAGGGGTCCCATCGTGACTGGTCTTTCGGGATCGAGCGGGTAGGGGTACTTGTAGGGCGGCAGGAACCCATCGACATCTGCTTGCTCGGGAACCTCGACCGGCTCGGCGGTGTGGGAGAGTATGTAGCCGTCGTAGCACACCATCACCGGCAGAAGCAGCTCCTCGGCAACGCGGAAGGCCTGGAGGGTCGTGTCAAGGATTTCCTGGTTGTTTTCGCAGTAGAGCTGTATCCACCCAGAGTCCCGGACAGCCATCGAGTCCTGCTGATCACACCATATTGAGAGGGGGGCCGAGAGGGAGCGGTTAACATTCGCCATCACGATCGGCAGCCTGAGCCCCGATGCTACGAACAGCATCTCGCTCATTAGCATCAGCCCTTGAGAGGAGGTAGCGGTGAAAGTCCGCACGCCCGTAGCAGCGGCCCCTATGCAGGCGCTCATGGCGCTGTGCTCCGATTCGACTTTGATGTACTCGGCGTCGAGCTCGCCGTTGGCTATGAACTCGGCCAGCTTCTCCACGACGGCTGTCTGAGGGGTTATCGGGTAAGCCGAGACAACCTTGACGCGGGCGAGTTTTGCGGCGATCGCAGTTGCCTCGTTCCCATCAAGGATCTGTTTCACTTGCGTTCCTCCACCATCGTTATCGCCTTGAATGAGCACTCGCGAGCGCAGATCCCGCAGCCCTTACAGTAGCGGTAGTCAATTGCGTATGGTTTCCCCTTGATAATTGCTGGCTCTGGGCAGTAAAGCCAGCAGATCCCGCAAGCAGTGCATTTTTCCGCGTCGACCACAGGCCTAAAGGCGCGCCAGCGGCCCGTCTCATATTTTTCCGAGCTTCCCGGTTCGGTTATTATAGCGCCAGGCTTCAAACTCAACTGATCACCGTTTGGTCGTATGCTCGCTTAGCGGCGGCCACATTTTTCTCCGCGAGCTTCTCCTTAAAATACCTCTTTATAGCCTCGGTCACGGAATCGAGGGAGACCACCCCTGTAGCTTTTGCCAACGCTCCGAGCATGGCGGTGTTGATTATGGGCACGCCGAGCGTTTCTATTGCCACCGTGGTCGCGTCGACAAGCGCCACCTTCGCTCCCTTGAGTTGAGTTGGAATTTTTTTTGCATTCATCACGATTACTCCTCCGCGCTTTAGACCAGCAGCGACGTTGACCACTTCTGGCAGCGTTGGGTCGAGCACCACCACATGGCTGGGCTCGTAGACCTGGGTGCGGGTGCGAATGGGCTTGCGGTCGATGCGAGCAAAGGCGACAACTGGGGCACCCCGCCGCTCGGCCCCGAAGAAAGGAAATGCTTGGCAGTGTTTGCCCTCTAGAAAGGCTGCCTCGGCCAGCAACCGGGCGGCTGTGACTACACCCTGTCCGCCGCGACCGTGGAAACTTATTTCTATCATCTAATCCCCAACAACTTAACCCATAAAGTATAAGTTTTTGCTCAGCCACGCTGGAGCTTCCTAAGCGCGGCGGCCAACCCATCTAGATCTCTCACCAACGCTTGCACTCCTTGGGCAAGCATGTTGTTGACCTCCTCTTCCTTGGTGAACACGCGCATGTCCGTCTTCAGCCCGATCACTGGTTTCCCCCTGGCGCACGCATACCCCACCTCGAAGGCCGTGCCGGAGTCGACATCCGGGCCATCCAAAATCGCAACCACGGCATCGGCCTCCTCTAGCCCGCGGAGATCCCCTTTGTAAATTACTCGGCACGCTCGCCGTCCTCGCTTTCGAACGTGTTCCCACAGCAGCCCCACATCGCGCTGGGAAAGGAAGGTCTCGAAACCGTGTTTTTTAAGGAACTGGTCTACCTTCAGGTTGAACTCCCGCTCCGCCTGCGAGAAAAGTGGGCCTGCGATGAATATTTTCATTGGCTCCCCAGCACCTTCTTAAGCCCTGAGAGCTAAAAATTATGGTGCCGGCGAGCTGGTGGGCGACTCACGGGCGCAAGCCTGAGGAAACTCCGTCCATCGAGCAGGCCCGCGGGCCCGCAAGGGCACGGTCGAGAGATCGAAAAGATGGAACAGAAACGACACCCCCCGACTCGCGCTAGGATGCGGAGACGCTGAGGTCGGGTCGGCAGGGATGAAACGGCCATCTCGCGGGATGCAAGGGCAAATTACCGCCGATGAACGCCTGCTGGAGGTGGGTGGTAGCCCGCTAAGCTCAATGTCGCCTGAAAACAGAAGACGGGTTACTTCCAGCACGCCGGCGCAAAGGTGGTAAAAATGGGAAAGAAATGGGGCCACTTCAAAGCCGGTGGGCGAAGCCAGCCGATATCATGCGTTTACTGCGGTCGCTTGACCCCGCGCATCAAAGCAGTACCCGTGAGGAAGCATTATGGGATAGGCGACCTCCGGACCATCCCGGGCATCGACCGCAGGCGCGTGTTTCTCCCACAGATGAAAGCCTACGCGTGCATCTCTTGTGCTAAGCACCGCCGGATGATTTGACCGCCTTGACCAGCTCTCGGATTTTTGCCCTTCTGTCTTCTGCCCTTTCAACAAGAGTTCCGGTCACGATGATGTCAGCCCCAGCATTTACCCGCTCAGCGGCCGCCTTCGGGGCCCTTATGCCCCCGCCTACGATCAGCGTCACGTCGGTAGCTTTTCTGACGGCTTTGACCATCCCAACTGGGACAGGCTGTTTCGCCCCCGACCCAGCCTCAAGGTAGATGAACCGCATGCCTAGATACTGCGCGGCCAGTGCGTAGGCGGCCGCGAGCTCCGGCTTGTCCCGCGGGATGAGATCAGCCTTCCCGACACGCCCAGCCGTGCCGCCAGGCTCGATCAGTAGGTAGGCCATCGGTATGGGCTCAAGCTTGAAGCGTTTGACGAGGGGGGCGCCGAGTCTTTGGGCCCCCGTGATAAAATATGGATTGCGAGAGTTGAGCATGCTCATGAAGAAAATGGCATCCGCATATCGGCTTATCCCTGCCTCGCTTGCAGGAAACAAAATTACCGGCAAATCAGCTGCTTTTTTTATCTCCTGCACTGTCTGGTCCAGGAGCTTCCCCCCGGCGCGGGTTGAACCACCAACCATTATCCCGTCGCTGCCAGCAGCCGCGGCATCCAAGGCGATCTCTCCTGCAGCTTTGGGGGCCTGCTTCGCCGGGTCGATGAGCGTGAGGTGGGCTGCGCCTTCCTTAGCAATCACGCGCCTCAATCGCTCCTCCACCTTCATGCTCGCGACTCCTTGGACTTCGGCCGTAGCCCCTTGTATCCGCATTTTCTGCACTTGGTCGCCTTCATGGAGTTTTTGCAATTGCAACGCATGCAAATTTTGACGTTGAACAGGCGCCGCTCCGCAACTTCGAATTTAGCCATGGGTTCACCTCTTTCCCCGTACCTCTCTGAAAACATCTGGTAATTTATCGATTAGGTCCGATGCCACGAATTCATAGCCCTTTTCCCGCAGGCAGAGGTCCCCCGCCCGCCCGCACGCCCAAGCCCCAGCGACGGCGGCCTTGAAGGGTTCAGCTTCCTGCGCCAGAAAGGTGCCGACGATTCCAGCCAGAACATCACCAGTCCCCCCGACCGTCATGCCCGGATTGCCAGTATAGTTTAGCTTCACGTCCCCAGCCGCCGAGGCGATGATATCAACGTGCGACTTCAGCAGGACCACGCACCCAAGCCCCTGCGCCGCCAGCTTGACCTGCGCCACACGTCCCCGCAAGTCCGATGGAAAATCTGAGCCAGTCAAGAGTTTTAACTCTCCGGCGTGCGGCGTCATGACCCAAGGCATTCCCTGGGCCAAACCTTTTTCAGATGCCAGCGCCTTCAGCCCGTCTGCGTCAAACAGGGCTGGTAGGTTTGGGTACTTTTCCCTGAGCGCACGAGCGAACTCGATGACCGCGTCTCGCGTTTTGGCCAGCGTGCCCACTCCCGGCCCAACCACCACGGCTGTTGAGCGCTCGAGCTCACCCCAAAGCTCTGAGAACGCGGATGACTCGAGATCGCGGCATGGAAGCTTGACGGTGATTAGGTCGGGTGAGAAGGAGTTGATCGTCCAGGCTGTTTTTTCGGGAGCGGCGATGATTGCAAGGTCAACCCCAGAACGTAGCGCAGCGAGCCCGGCCAGCGCTGGTGCCCCAACGTAGCGCGACCCTCCGCCCACGATCAGCAACCTGCCATAATCACCCTTGTGGGACTCTGGTCTGCGCTTGGGCAGCACGGCGAGCACATCGCGCTTGTTGGTGCGGTATTTAGCGCTGAGCATTTCACACCCTAAGAAAGAATACCAGCCGAATAATAAAGCCCTAGTTTTCAGCAAGTTCAGAAGGAGCCCACCCATCTAGCCTGCGCGCCGCCATTATTTTTTATCACTACTAATTTAAGTAATAATACAAAGGTGATGGTATGCCAAAACCAGCCTGGGTGAAAGGCGGTCCCCGCATAGTCAAGCCGATCCCTGGTCCCCGCGCGAAAAGGCTCGTGGCGCGTGATGAGCGCGTGATGTCACCATCCTACACTCGGGCCGAGCCCATCACCGCAAGTGAAGGGTGGGGCTGCTACGTGCGGGATGTTGATGGAAATGTTATCCTAGACCTGTCTTCAGGCATGTTTGTCCTGAACTATGGTTACTCTCACCCCCGACTAGTTCGTGCCGTCGAGCGGCAGCTCACGAAGCTCACGCATTTCGCCGGAACGGACCTTTACTATGAGGCACAGGTAGAGCTCGCAGAGCAGCTGGTCAAGCTTGTCCCCGGGAAATTCTCGAAGCGGGTGTACTTCGGGAACTCGGGCGCTGAGGCGGTGGAGGCCGCGTTCAAGTGTGCACGTTGGCACACCCGGCGTCCGCGCATGATTGCATACACTGGGGCTTTTCACGGGCGGACTTTTGGAGCGATGAGCCTGTCGTCAGTAAACGTCCTGCACCACAGATATTTCTATCCTTTGGTCCCTGGTGTGAGTTTTATGCCATTCCCCTACTGCTACCGCTGTCTGTTCGGCCAGAGCTATCCCGGGTGTGACTTTCTATGTTTTGAGTTCATTAAAGAACGCTTACGACACGAAGTCCCGCCTGAGGAAGTGGCCGCGATTATAACAGAGCCGATTATGGGGAGCGCCGGTTACATCATCCCCCCACCGGAGTACTACAAGATGGTTAAAGAGCTCTGTGAGGAGTATGACTGGCTGTTCATTGCCGATGAGATCCAGACTGGCTTGGGGCGCACGGGCAAGATGTTTGCGATGGAGCACTGGGGGGTCGTCCCGGATATCGTCTGCGTCGCGAAGGCCCTGGCTGGAGGGATAGCTCCGATAGGCGCCACCATCGCGAGCGCAAAGGTGATGGACTGGGAACCGGGGGCGCACGCTTCGACATTCGGCGGCAATATAATCGCCTGCGCTGCGGCACTCGAGGGTCTGAAAATTTTGAGGGAACAAAAGCTAGTCAAGCGGGCCGCAGAGCTCGGTGATCTCGCGCTCAAGCGACTGAAGGAGTGGGAGGATAAATTCCGGCTCGTGGGTGAGGTCAGGGGCAGGGGACTGATGTTGGCCATAGAGCTGGTGAAAGACAAGGGTACAAAAGAGCGGGCGGTCAAAGAGCGGGACATGGTCGTGCGCGCGGCACTAAATCGGGGACTTCTTGTCTTCAGGGGCGGCCGCTCTGTGATCAGGATAGCGCCGCCGCTGATTATAAGCCAACGCGAACTCGAGCTCGGCCTGAATATCCTAGAGGAAGCCCTCCGAGAGGTCGAGCGAAAATGTTGATACTCAAACGGCATTTTAAGACAAACATCCGGGGACACCTCACAGTGGGGGGCGCCGACACGGTCGAACTCGCCAATAAATTCGGGACCCCCCTCTATGTGGTTGACGAGCAGCGCGTGCGTGAGAACTACCGCCGTTTCTACAAGGCGTTTGCCAGCAGATGGCCGAGCGTGCTGGTCTGCTATGCCCTAAAGGCTAATTCCAACCTCGCCGTGGTTAAAATTTTGCAGGGCGAGGGCGCAGGGGCCGACGTCAGCTCCGAATACGAACTCCGGATAGCCCTCGAGGCCGGGATACCTGGAAACAAGATGGTTTTCAACGGCAATCACAAAACGCCGCGGGAACTCGAGCTTGCTGTGGCCAACGATGTTTTGGTGAATGTCGATAGTTTCCAAGAGCTCGAGGCAGTGGGCAAGGTGGCGTCGAGATTGGGCAAGCGCGCGCGGATCGGGTTCAGGGTCAACCCCGATGTGAGGGCGCCGACCCACCCCTATATAGCGACTGGGCTTAGGGAGAGCAAGTTCGGCTTCGACGTCGCGAGCGGGCAGGCGTTTGATGCGTACAAACTAGCGGCCCGCATGGAGGATGTGGATGTTGTCGGCATTCACGCCCACATCGGGTCCCAGATTTTGGACGCGGCCCCGTTTGAGGAGGAGGCTGAAAAACTCATGGCGCTCGTCGCGGAGATTAAAGAGAGGCTGGATATCTACCTCTCGTTCGTTGACTTTGGGGGGGGCATCGGCATCCCATACAAGCCCGATGATCGAGAACTCCAGCCCGAGCAGGTGGCGGAGCGCATGGTGGGTGTGGTCGAGCGCGTGGTCGACGAGAAGGGGTTGGGAAAACCGACGTTAGTATTCGAGCCAGGTCGGTACATAGTCGGCGACGCTGGCGTGCTGCTTGCGCGGGTGGGGTACATCAAAGAGCGCCCTGGCATTCCGACTTGGGTCGCGGTGGACGCTGGGATGAATGCGCTAATCAGACCTGCCCTTTATGGAGCATATCACCACATCGAGCTTGCGAACAAAATCCTCGAGAAAGAGGAGGTGCTGGTCAATGTCGCTGGGCCACTTTGTGAATCTGGAGATTTCCTCGGGAAGGAACGGAAGCTCCCCAAGGTCGTGCAGGGGGATCTGGTCGTGATTTTCGACGTCGGCGCATACGGTTTGGCAATGTCGAGCCAGCACACAGCTCAGCCGCGCCCAGCAATGGTCCTCGTCAACGAGGGCAAGGCCGAGATCATTCGCAAGCGTGAGACATTTGAGGATTTGACCCGACTTGACCAGATACCCGGGTGGCTAAAGTGAAACGCGTGGTTGTGAAGTTTGGCGGGACGAGCATCGGTAATTGGAACCGGGTTTGGCTTGGGGCCAAAGCCGTTTACAGGGAATACCTGCGCGGAACCCAAGTTGCAGTGGTCGTATCGGCGATGGGGCACACCACAGATGCGCTGATCAAAGCTGCGAAAGCCAGCAAGCGCGGGGTAAGCAAGAAAGAGCTCGATTTCATCATGGCGCTGGGCGAGCGCGCAAGCGTCAGAGTTTTCGCCGCGGCTCTGCGCGAACTCGGGGCAGATGCAAGGTACATCGACCCGGCGCAGGAAGATTGGCCAGTTATAACCGACAGCAATTTCGGGCTGGCGAACATCGATTTCGCAGAGACCAGACGAAGAACGCGGAAATATATCTTGCCGCTCTTGAAACGGCGCGCGATTCCGGTAATCTGCGGATTTCTCGGAAGGGATCAGGATGGGAACATAACCACGATCGGGCGCGGCGGGGGTGACATAACGGGGTTCCTCATGGGCAAGTGCTTGGAAGCAGACGAGGTGATAATAGTTACGGATGTGAGGGGGGTGATGACTGCGGACCCGAACAAGGTTCCGGGGGCAGAGGTGCTCAAAACCATCACGGTGGAGGAGATGCGAGACCTAGCGAGGTTCGGGGCCCAGGTGATGCACCCGCGGGCAATGAGCTACAAAGACCCTCACATAAGGGCGAGGGTTATAGACTTTCGGCACGGTAATTTATCGGTCGGTGGCACCACGATAGTTGGACCGAGCGGAGATGAGTTCGTGGGCGTCAGGCTGTACGAGAAGCCGTTGGCGATGTTGACGGTCGTGGGCGAGGAGATGCAGACTACCCCAGGTATCTTGGTGAAGGCATCGGCCCCCCTCAGCAGGGCAGGGATTAACATCTTCGGGGTCTCGATTGGCCCTAGGTCCTTCTCGCTCTACGTGGCGGAAGAAGATATGCAAAGGGCGCTCAAGCTCATACATAACACGGTGGTCAGGCACAAGCTGATGAAGTCGGTGACGAGCGAGGGGAGCTTGGCGATGATAATTGCGGAGAGCGAGCGGTTCATCTACACCCCAGGTGTGATAGCGAAGCTCACCGAGCCCTTGGCAAATGCGAGGATAAACATCATCGAGATCCTCTCGAGCAGGACCTCCATAAGCTTTTTTGTGAACTGGGATGACCGAAAGGACGCCCTCAAGCTGTTCAGGCAGGCGATGAAGGAGATCGAGGGATGAAAGTGTTTGAAGGCGCATACACGGCCATGGTAACGCCGTTCGATAAAAATGGTAAGGTCGACGAGGACGGCCTCCGCGCCAACGTGAAGTTCCAGATCAAGAAGGGCATTCACGGGCTGGTCCCTGTGGGCACGACGGGCGAGTGCGCCACGCTTTCATACGAAGAGCACAACCGCGTCGTCGATGTGGTGGTGGATGCCGCGAAGGGGAAGGTCCCGGTGCTCGCGGGGACGGGGAGCAACAGCACATGGGAGGCGCTTATGCTCACAAAGCACGCTAAGGAGGCCGGTGCGGACGGCGCCCTGCTCGTGGTGCCTTATTACAACAAGCCAACGCAGGCTGGCCTATACCAGCACTACAAGCGGCTCGCGGAGGAGGTCGACCTTCCCCAGGTGATCTACAACATCCCCTCGCGCACGGGCGTCAACATGCTGCCCGAGACCGTGGCGAGACTGGCCAAGCTGAAGAACATAGTTGGCGTGAAGGAGGCGAGCGGAGACCTCAAGCAAATCGCGCAGATAATCGAGCTGACCCGCGGCGAGGATTTCGTGGTGATCTCTGGCGACGACTCGCTGACGTTCGATGTAATGAAGTTGGGCGGTGTAGGGGTTATCTCGGTCGTGTCGAACCTAGTGCCCGACAAGGTGGCAAAGCTGGTCGACTCGTTCAGGTCCGGCGACGTCAAGACAGCCAAAAGAATCAACGATGAACTGGCGCCACTCTGCAAGGCGCTTTTCATCGAGACGAATCCCGCCCCCGTGAAAATGGCGATGAACTGGATGGGGATGGCGGCCGGTGGGTTGAGGCTCCCTCTGGTCGAGCTCGAGCCGGAGAACCAGAAAAAATTGCGCAAAGTTCTGGTCGAAATGGGTTTGGTTAAATGATACGGGTCGCTGTCTGCGGTGCCTGCGGACGTATGGGCAGGCTGGTAATCGGTCAGATTTCGAGACAGGACGACATGAAGTTGGTCGCGGCCATCGACGCTCCGGGCACTCCTAGCGCCGGGGAAGATGCCGGGGAGCTCGCTGGCGTGGGCAAGCTCGGCGTGAAAATCGTCGGAGCAGACAAGCTGGCAGAGGAGCTGAAGCGGTCGAAGCCGGATGTCTTAGTGGACTTCACTAGGGCCGACGCTGCGGTTAAGAACGTCAAAACAGCGTCCGAAGCCGGCGTTTCCGTGGTCGTGGGCACAACCGGGTTCACGGCGGAGCAACAAGCTGAGATTGAAAGAGCAATCAAGAAGGGAAAGATCCGAGCGGTCATTTCACCCAACATGTCGATTGGTGTGAACGTGTTTTTCAAATCAGTTGAGGGGATGGCCAAGATGCTCGGGAGCGACTATGCGGTGGAGATCATTGAAGCCCATCATGTGGACAAGAAAGATGCTCCTAGCGGGACTGCAAAGAAAGCCGCGCAAATCGTCGCAAAAGCTCTGGACAGGAGCGAGGACAACATCAAAATCAAATCGATTCGAGAGGGTGACATCATCGGGGAGCACACGGTGATATTCTCCACCCCGGAGGAGCGGGTCGAGGTCATCCACCGTGCACAGAGCCGTGAGACATTTGCGGCCGGGGCGATAAAGGCGATTCGTCACGTGATCCAAAAAGGAAAACCTGGCATTGTACAGGATATGCAGGACGTGCTCGGGCTGAGATGAGATAGGTTTATTTTTGTCTATACTCGGTCTTGGGCCTTTTGTGGTATGGGCACGGGCGTCCGAGCCTGCAGAACCGGCATTTCTCGGGTTTGGGTGGGGTTGGGAGAGGCCCAACCATGTGTCCGTATTTTCGCCGAGGCAATTGAACACCGAAACTTCTTCACCTCACCAATTTAATAAAGTTCGGAGGCATAGCATAGTAAGGTGGCCAAATGGCGAAAATCCCCGTAGGTATACTAGGCGCGACGGGCGAGGTCGGGCAGAAGTTTGTGGTCAACCTCCAGAGGCACCCGTGGTTCGAGCTCACGGCGTTGTATGCTTCGGAAAAATCCGCCGGCAAGACGTATGCGGACGCGCTGAACTACGGGGGGGAAAGTTCGAGATGGTTTTGCAAGGAAGCACCCGACAAAAAAATTCTCAACATGACGGTCTTGGATGTCCGCAACGTGCGCCCCGACGAGGGCAGTCTGTTCTTTTCAGCGTTGCCATCTGAAACGGCGCTGGAAACAGAGGGAAACATCGCGAAAGAAAAGCCAGTGGTCAGCACGGCCTCCGCCTACCGCTACTTCGATGACAGCTTCGTCTACATGCCCAGCGTGAACGAGTCACACGTGGGCATCATCGAGCAGCAGCGAAAGGGCAGGGGGTGGAAGGGGTTCGTCGTCCCCCAGCCCAACTGCACGACTATAGGTCTAGCGATGTCATTGAAGCCGATCCACGATGGGTTCGGGCTGGAGAGCGTGATAATGGCATCGATGCAGTCGGTGTCCGGTGCAGGATATGGCGCTGTCAGGGACTGGGCTGCACAGCGGAAGGCGCAGGGTTCCGACCTTCCTGCCCCGCTGGAGAAATTTTCCCATGGCATGTTTGAGGGCAACGTTATCCCGTACATCCGCGGTGAGGAAGAAAAAGTCAAAAAAGAAACAGTGAGGCTACTCGGAGAATTCAAGGACGGCAAAATCAAGCCCGCGGGGTTCAAAATCGCGTGCAAGTGCAACCGCGTCCCGACTCTATATGGCCACACGGAGTCAGTTTTCATCGACACCGCGAAAAAATGCAGCATCGACGAGTTGAAGGAAGCTTGGAAAAACTATCGGGGCGAGCCGCAGAGGCTGGCGCTGCCAACTGCGCCAAAGCAGCCGATAATAGTCATGGATGAGATAGACAGGCCGCAGCCGAGGTTCGATTCAGACATAGAGGGAGGGATGGTGGCAGTAATTGGCGGTGTTGAGGCGAACGCGTTCGATAACGGCTTCCAGTACACGGTGCTCTCGCACAACACCGAGCTAGGGGCGGCGAAGGGAGCGGTGCTGGCAGCCGAGTACCTCTACAAAATCGGGTTGATCGAAACATAGAGGTCAATGTTCACTTCGTCTTGATACCCAGCTTTCTGAGTGACTTGGACATCTCCCGTAGCAGCTTTTGTTCATGGAGCTTCTCGCCCCCGATTATCGCGAATGTCAGAACCGTGCCGATCAGGTAGAGCACCCATGGGCTGGGCAGGAACCAGACAAATCCCGTAAAAACGATGGTCCAGAATATACTGGAAGCTACTGCACCTATTGCAATCCCCACCATTATCATCCTCTCATTGATGTTGAGCAGGCAGGCACCCAGGGCCGCCCAGGAGACGCCGAACAGGAAGGTGAACCCGACCACCCCCACGACGAAACCAAGCTGCCCCACCCTACGCCTGAACTCCTGAATGTTGCTCTCAATGGAACGTTTGAGCTTTCTGGATCTGCGTCCCCCTAGGATGTTGCGGACGAAGCGCTCCTTGTATCTGAGCTCGTACTTTATGAACTTGAATATCCCGAACCAGACGGGCACGAGTGCCGCGTGGATGGCGCTGATGACGATCGCGGTCTCGAGCGGTGAGATCCCCTGCTCGAATGCGAAAGCTGCGCCGCCTGCTGGCCCCAAGATCAGGGTCGTCAGGAATAGCCAGATGATTACGGGCAACTTACCACCGGTTAATCCCTCGTCGCTCGTCCATAAACACGTTGGTGGTAGCGGGGCGAGGATACTCAGGGAAGGTTTTTGAAACCGTCCCCTCTTGAACCTCGGACTTCCCGCGCCCATGCTTTCAGCATGAGCGTCTCCGGGTCCCTCAGAGCGCCCTTCCCATAGGGACGAACCCTTATGAGCTTCGCCCGCATTTTATGCGTCCGGCGGGCACTCCATGCTTCGGGGTAGTCGGCTCGTTTCCGGCTACTTGCCCTACCCCGCTACCGCTAGGAGGTTTCTGCTCCGCAGGCTTTAAGATTTTGCGTAGCATCCCGCCAAGCACGGCTCCCACGCCCACGATTGCGATTACCAAGAACGTCGTGATGAAAATGCTTGTGAGGAGATAATACAGGAGCGTCTCGGCGCCGATCGCCCGTCCCGCGGCGGACGAGGCGGCGGCTAAGATATCGGAAAGGCTGTTGGTGAAGATCCCGTATACACCTCCGCCTATGATAAGATACGAGCCCGGCACGAACAGGGCGATCATTAGCACGCTTGCGTTCACTCCCCCCGCGCGGAACTGCCACCACCATCCCTTGGCCGCTTGACTCAGCAGGTAGCCGGTAAGGACCCCGCCCAGCAGGTAGGCGAAAATCCCACCTCCGAATAACAGTTGGCAAGCTATCGCGAAGAAAAACCCATAGAGGATGGGCCGCAGGTAGGTCTTCCGGTTGAGCCCCCGTGTGAATAAGAACAAGAGAACACCTAGGAGCGCGGCGCCGAACCCCGCATAGGCCAACCTGAAGGTGAATTCGTCCATCGCCATCCCTTCGTCCCTAAGGGTTAAACGGCTTTTGTAGTGAGAACCGTGCGGGGTTCGAGGCGCCGATGCTTATTTAAACAATATCCCGAGAGTTGAGAGACAGTGGGGTGTAAATATAGCGAAGGAAAAAATGCACGGCTGGAGCGGAACCGTTCTCAGAGTGGATCTGACTAGGGAAAAAGTCGCAAAACAGCCGTTAGATAAAGCGGTAGCGGCGAAGTTCATAGGCGGCAGGGGCCTGACCTCAAAAGTTGTCTTCGATGAGGTGAAACCAGGAATCGACCCCCTGACACCAGAAAATGTGCTGACATTGGCCGTGGGGCCCCTCACCGGCACGCCCTTCACGAGCTCGAGCAGGATCCACGTGAGCACGCTTTCCCCATACAGCTACATCCTGGGGGACGGGAACTCCGGAGGCGCCTTCCCGGCCTTTCTGAAGTTTGCTGGGTATGACCAGATTGTGGTGACCGGAAGGGCCAGCAAGCCGATGTGCCTGCGGATAGACGACGACGAGGCGGAGCTCAGGGATGCATCGGACCTCTGGGGCAGGAACACTTGGGAAACCACCGACATGCTACAGGAGGAACTCGGGAAGGATTTCAGGGTATCCTGCATAGGGCAGGCGGGGGAAAACCTCGTGAGGTTTGCGTCCATGATATTCGACAAGTACTGCTCGGCTGCTAGGGGAAGCGGGGCCGTCTGCGGATCGAAGAATTTGAAAGCGATAGCCGTCAGGGGCACAAAGAAGGTGGAGGTAGCGAGGGGTAAAGAGGTCGAGGAGCTCGCATTAGAGGAGAGGAGGTTCTTCCTCGCCGACAAGACCCAGCGGGAAATATCGAAGTATGGAACTCATCTCGGCACGGGGAGGTGGTGGCCGGGATATCGCTACTTCTATAAGTATCTCAAGGACGTTCCCACAGACTTGAGGCCAGAGGGTTGGAAGAAGTACGAGATTGGCAGGACGGCATGTTACGGATGCGTTGTGAAATGCAGGGATATCTACCGAATCCCAGAGGGAAAGTACGCGGGGGAAATCGGCTCAGGGCTCGAGTACGAAACGATATTCTGCCTGGGAACCAACTGCGGCATCCTAAAGGCCGTCTCGATAATGGTGATGGGAAATCTCGTGGATAAATATGGCATGTGCTCGATACCTCTCGGAAACACCATAGCCTTTGCTAAGGATCTGTTTGCGAGGGGGATAATAACGGAGAAGGATACGGGTGGCCTTTCTTTAGATTGGGAGGATGCGGACGACCAGATAGAGCTCATTCACCGCACGGCCCTGAGGGAGGGCTTCGGCAACCTGGTCGCCGAGGGGATGTATAGCATGGCGAAAATCGTCGGGGGGGAGGCCATGGATTACTGTTATCACGTAAAAGGGCTGTGCCGCGGCCCCGCCGACTATCCGATCGGGGTCTTCACCCTTGCTCATGCGACCTCCACCCGAGGGGCAGACCACCTGAGAGGCAGAAGCTGGGCATACGGGGAGAACGATCCTGAGGTCTTCCCGGAGCTTGTGAAGCGTGGCCTGATACCAAAGGATCCGGTCCCAGTCCTCGTGATATCGGAGAATGCAGCAACCCTGGCCGATGCTCTGGGCCGCTGTAAGGGGAGCGTGAACAACTGGGTGAGCGCCGTTCCTCTTGTGTTCAAATATCCTGTATGGGATGGCGTTGCCAAGGTGCTCTCAGCCGTGACCGGATTGGACTTCACGGCAGCCGCTGTACAAGAGGCCCTCGAGAGAATATACACGTTGGAAAGGGCCTTCCTCGTGAGGCAGGGGATAACAAGAAAACACGATAGGCTCGTCCAGCGGCCCGGGGCGAAGGGCACGCCAGGAGGGGAGGAGGAAAGGAAGAACCACGAGGAGGTGCTCACTGAGTACTATCAGCTGCGGGGTTGGGACTTGCAAACAGGGATTCCCACGAGGGCAATGCTCGAACGCTTGGGGCTGAAGTATGTCGCGGATGAGCTTGAGAGCCACGGGCCTTATCCAGATTGGGACGGTCCACCGCTCTGGCCCCTGAATAAGTATCCGCACGGCGGGAAGCGCGTTTAGCGTTGCTTGATTTTACTTTTTCTTTTTTCCTTGAGGGCATTTAGAACTCGCTCAGGGGTGAACGGCGTCTCGTATAGCCTGATGCCCACCGCGTTGTAGATGGCATTGGAGATCGCCGGGAGGGGACCATTTATGTTTACCTCGCCCACGGTTTTTGCGCCGTAGGGGCCGGTTGGCTCGTAGCTGGGGACCAGGATGGTTGTGATTTTGGGGATGTCCGGGGCGGAGAATATTTTGTAATCGGTAAAGGATGGGTTCAGCACCCGCCCGCGGTCGTCGAAGATGAACTCCTCGGTGAGGGCATAACTTATACCATTCAAGATTGCACCCTCGGCTTGCCCCTCGGCCAGCTTCGGGTTGACTGCCGTTCCGCAGTCCACTGCCGCCACGTAGGAGAGCACCTTGACTTGCCCGGTCTCGGTGTCGACCGCGACCTCCGCGAAGTGGGCGGCGAACGATTGAGGGGGCAGCCGGCTGAACTCGGATGCCGTGGCCCCAATCTGGAACTGATCCTTCCCGTACAGCGCACGTTTGATTATCTGGCTGAACTCCACCCGCTTGCCGCTCTTGCCCGACACGACGCCCTTGTTCTCGATTCGTAGGCCCTCCTTCGGCTCCCCGAGGATATCAGCAGCCACCCCCAAAATTTGTTCCCTGATTTTTTCAGCCGTCCTCAGAACAGCCATCCCTGACAGATAGGTGGTCCCGGAGGCGTACGCTCCCTTGTCGAACGGGGTGAGGTCTGTGTCCGATGGGTACACGATGACATCCTCTACCGGGATGTCGAGGGTTTCGGCGAAAATCTGGGACAGCACGGTGTCGGCGCCCGTCCCCAGGTCGGTTGCGCCAATTAGGAGGTTAAAGGAGCCATCATCGTTCATCTTTGCGTAAGCTGAGGCCATGTCGATTAAGGGGACCGTGCCGCCCTGCACCAGGCAGCACATGCCGATGCCATGTTTAATTGGACCCTTGGATTGTTTCTTGTACCGCTCGCGCTTCTCGCGCCATCCGAAAACCTCAGCGCCCTTGTCGATGCACTCGGGCAGCGAGCAGCTCTCGACGATCATCTCGACCCCCCTCCCCGTCTCGCTCAGGGCCTTGAAAATCGGTGAGGTCTCGCCCTCCTTGATGGTGTTGAGCTTCCAGAAGTCCACGGGGTCCATCCCGATAGCCTCGGCCATCTCGTCCATCATAACTCCCATGGGAAAGGCTGCCTGGGTCACCCCATAACCCCGGTAAGCACCGCCAGGGAGGAGGTTGGTGTAAACAGCATCGGCAACCCATTTGATGTTTTTGCAGCGGAAAAGGGGGAGGGCCTTGGCGCAGGTGTTGTTCATAACCGTCATCGCGTGAGCACCATATGCCCCGGCATTGCTCAGAACCTTGAGCTGGATGGCTGTGATGGTCCCGTCTTTTTTAACACCAGTCTTCGCCCACATCACCATCGGGTGCCGAACCCGTGCCGAAACGAATTCCTCTTCTCTCGTGTAGGCCAACCGAACCGGGCGCTTGGTCAACATGGCCAGCATCGCGCAGACCTCCTCTATAAGCACCTCTTGTTTGCCCCCGAACCCGCCCCCGATGCGCGGCTTAATCACGCGAATCATCCTCTCGGGGACCTGTAGGCACTGGGCGACGATTCTACGGACATGGAAGGGGACCTGGTTGCTTGTGCGGATTATCAGACGTCCGGCGGGGTCAAAGTAGCAGATGCAGGTGTGGGGCTCGAGGCTGCAGTGTTGTTCGTGGTGGGTCTTGAACTTGCACTCGACGACGAAATCCGCTTCCTTTATCCCCTGCTCGAAGTCCCCCACTTCTAGGTCGATGTGGGCGCAGTGGTTGTGTTTTGGGTCGTAAAATACTGGTATGATGTATTTGCAATCGGGCTCGTCGTGGATGACCGGGGCCCCCTTGTCCATCGCTCGCTCTGGATCGAAGACGGCCGGCAGGGGCTCGTACTCAACCTTGATCAACTCCAGCGCCCTTTCGGCGATTTCCTCGGTCTCGGCCGCGACGGCTGCTACCCGGTCGCCGACGTACCGAACCTTGTTATCGAACATTACGATGTCATATGGGGACGGCTCGGGCCAGCCCTGTCCAGCAGTGGTGTGGATCACACGGGGGACGTTCTTGTAACAGAGTACCGCGTGGACACCAGGCAGGGCCTCGGCCTTGCTTGTGTCAATGTTCTTGATTCGTGCGTGGGCGTGAGGGCTCCACAGGATTTTGGCGTGCAGCATCCCCCTGAGCTCGATATCGTCGGTGAAGAGGGGTTTCCCTTGGGCGAGCGCGAGGGCGTCCACCTTAGGGACGCTCTTTCCAACGACTTTGAATTTCCTCATCTCTTTCTCCCCCTCATGCGCTCGGCCGCCAGCTTGATTGCTTCAATTATCTTCACGTATCCGGTGCACCGGCAGAGATTTCCTGCAATCGCCTGCTTGATCTCGTTCTCGGTGGGGTTCGGGTTCTTGTCGAGGAGGGCCTTGGCCGAGAGTATCATCCCAGGGGTACAAAAGCCGCACTGAACTGCTCCCGTTTCAACGAACGCCAACTGCAGGGGGTACGGGTTTTCACTGGTTCCGATCCCCTCTATCGTGGTGATGGTTTTTTTGTCCGCCGCGACTGCAAGCGTCAAGCATGAGACGACAGGTTCTCCATCTACGAGCACGGTACAAGCGCCGCATTCTCCTGTGCCGCAACCATATTTTGTCCCGGTTAGGCCCAAGTCCTCCCTTATCACGTTTAGAAGCAGCTCATTTGGCTTCACGATAAGTTTCCTGCGCTCCCCGTTGATTGTGAACTCGATTTCTTTTTTCATCTCGCCCCACCTGCTTTGGTTCTCTCCAAGGCTTTCAGCAGTGCGCGCTTTACCAGCACTTTGCAAACTTCTATTTTGTAGAGGGGAGATGCGCGGATTGAGGTCGGCCGCGGCTTTAGCTGCGCGGATGCAGCTTGAGCCGCTTTCTCAATGAGTGGTTCTTTCAATACCTTTCCTTTGAGCAAGGCTTCTGCTTTTTTAGACCTGATCAAAGTTGGCCCTACGCCTCCCCCGACTACAACCCTGGCCTCTTTGCAGGCTCCGTTTTTTTCCAAAGTAACCCGCACGGCTACATTTAGCGTGGCTAAATCTGCAGTGGTCCTGCTGAGTTTGAGGAAAGCCGTACCCGAACGAGGTGGTGGGCTCCTGGCATAAACTTCCGTGAGCAACTCGCCGCTCTTCAACGCGATTTTCCCGATGCCCATGAGGAACTCTTCCAGAGGGAGAGATCTTTCCCCACGCCGCCCAGCTATCTTCGCCACAGCATCTAGAGCTACAAGCGCCGGCGGAATCTCTGCGGAGGGGATTGCATTGCATATGTTACCTCCAATTGTAGCCATGTTCCTAATCTGAACCGTACCCATTGCTTCCGCAGCCTCAAAAAGAAGCGGATATTCTCTTTTGATCAATTTAGATGCAGTGATTTCTCGAAAAGTTGTTGTGGCTCCGATTCGGAGACCTCTTTTGTCCTTAGTTATGTAGCGGAGATCAAGGATTTTCATGAGGTTTACCAAGTATTTTGGTTTGATTTTCCCTTTTTTCATATCAACAAGTAAATCCGTCCCACCGGCGATTAATTTGGCGTCCTTTCTGTATTTGGCGAGAATGGTTATCGCATCAGAAATGGTTTCGGGCTCGAAGTACTCGAAGTCGTTCAACAATATTCTAGTACCCACGTTATCTCATCCTCCACCCACAATAACTCCAACCCAGATAGCGTCGCCGTCTTTTAACGCTTTGTTGAGGCGCGCCCACTCGTTGTTGATAAATATTCTAAGGTGCTCCATTTCATCTTCCTTGAATCCTAGCTTAGCCAGCACCGTCCTTACCGTCGCGTTGGCAGGCAGCTCCAGGTCAAACTTTCTCTCCTTTCGCAAACGTCTCAGGGTTGGCATTAGATCTACGCTTACGCGAATGGTCATACCGTATCTCCCGTCAACTTCACGGCGAGTTTTTTGTTTTAAAACATTATGGGGTGAGCAGCTACTTTCGAGAAACTTTTAGGTAACCCAAATCACAGTTTTAAGGGGTTGTGCGCTTGGCAATTCTAACGATAAAAGACCTGACCGTCAAAATCGCTGGGAAACGGGTGCTGAACGGGGTAAACCTAGAAGTACCCGAAGGGGAGACCCACGTTCTGCTGGGTCCAAACGGCTCTGGAAAGACCTCGCTGATCATGTCGATTTTGGGATTTCCGAGCTGCCGTATCATATCAGGTAAAATCAAGTTCAACGGTACGGACATTACCACCATGCCGATAGACAAGCGCACTAAGCTGGGGATTGGAGTAGCTTTCCAGAATCCTCCACCAATAAGGGGCGTCAAAATGGGCGATGTTTTGCGGCATCTCGCTAAAGGTGAAGTCGATGAGATAAAGCTGGCTGGCACCACAAACATCCCCGTGGATTTTTTCAACAGGGATTTGAACTTGGGGTTCTCCGGGGGCGAGCTCAAGCGGTCGGAGGTTTTACAGGTGCTCGCCCAGAGGCCCAGTTTTGCGATATTCGATGAGCCCGACTCGGGAGTGGATGTTGAAAATCTTGAGGTAATAGGCAAGGCAATCAACGAGTTCCTAAAGGGGCGATCGGGCCTGCTGATAACCCACCTTGGTCACATCCTGCGCTATGTGAAGGCGGATGTGGCGCACGTGATGTTTTACGGCACGGTCGCTTGTTCGGGGGAGCCGACCAGAATCCTCAACCAAATCATGAAGCAGGGTTACAAATGGTGCGAACGATGCCCAAAGGTAAGAAGACTGCGCTGAAGGCGATGAGGAAGCCGGCAGCGTTTGGACCTGACCTGAACCTTGCGGGTTTTAGAAGGAAAGCTAGACCATGGCCCGCCTGTCCGATTTCCGCTTTGCCAAAAGAGGTAACTCAGAAAGCGCTGGAGGCTGGCGTCAAGGCCGACGAGAAGGGGAGAGCTGGCATGTATTTTCAGGTGGACTACTCGGTGGTCCTTCAAACCATTCGAAAAACTTTTGAGGGAAAAGTAGATGTGATGAGCACCCCGGAGGCACTTGAGAAATATGGCTGGGTGAAGGATTATTGGTGGAAAATCGTCGACGTGAGCACTGACAAATACACCGCGCTGGCTGAGCTAAAATGGGATAAGGGTGTTTTCATCAGGGTGCGGAAGGGGCAAAAAGTTACGCTGCCCCTACAAGCTTGCTTTTTCATCTCCAAGGACGGGTTGAACCAAAATGTCCATAACTTGATTGTTGCCGAACCCCACTCTGAAGTTCAGCTGATAACGGGCTGTACGACCCATCGGGGAGTTCAATCCGGGCTACATGTTGGTGTTTCAGAATTCTACGTTGGGGAGGGGGCAAAGCTTACCTTCACGATGGTTCATAATTGGGCCCCGAATTTCGATGCTCGGCCAAGGGCGGCGGCTCTCTTGGAAAAGGACGCCACGTTCGTGTCGAATTACGTGTGCTTGAGGCCGGTGAAGAGCCTCCAGATGTACCCGGTCGCTTATTGCAGGGGGGCTAACTCGAGGGTCAGCTTCAACACAATCTTGTACGGGGCCAAAAATTCGTACTTGGACGTGGGGTCGAAGGTGGTCCTTCAGGGTAAGGGGAGCCGCGGGGAGGTCATCGCGCGAGCCATAGCCTCGGACAACGCGCAGATAAATGCTCGCGGGCTCTTGGTTGGGGAGCACGAGGACTCGAGGGCTCATCTCGAATGCAGGGGGCTTCTGCTCTCCGATGAAGCAGCTATCCACGCAATCCCAGAGCTCCTAGGGAAAGTAGAAGGGACCGAGCTTTCACATGAAGCCGCGGTCGGCAAGATAGCCGAGGAGCAGATTCAGTATTTGATGGCGAGGGGATTCTCGGAGTCTGAGGCCGAGTCACTGATAATCCGTGGATTCATGGATGTTGGCATCTTTGGCCTTCCAGATGCGTTAAGGGACGAGATCAAGCGGATGATCGAGACAACCGTTGTTAGAGCCCTCTGAGGTCCATCGTTTCTGAACCGTGGGTGATGGAGCCGGGGGCCGGATTTGAACCGGCGAATAGCGGGTTTCTGCGTGGAACTGCAGCCCGCCGCCCTAACCGGACTAGGCTACCCCGGCACACCCTTCTTTTTATTGAAACAACGATAAAACGTCTGTGGTCTGTGTGAAAGAGCGGGTCGTTTGCTTGGTCTCAGGAGGGATAGACTCTCCCGTCGCCTGTGTTCTAGCGGCGAAGAGGTTCGAAATAATACCTCTTCATTTCTACGCTTGCCCCTACACGAGCGAGGAGATGTTCAAGCTCACGGTAAATGCGCTGAAAAGCCTCAGAAAAATCACGAAGTTCAAGAAGGCCATCGTTTATCCTTGGGCCGAGGTTCTGAGCGCAGTCATCGAGAAGCTCAGCCGCAGGGAGTACACGTGTCTGGTCTGTAGGAAAAGCATGTTTAAGGCTGCTGAACTCGTCTGTGAGCGGGAGGGGGCTGGGGCAATAGTGACAGGCGAGTCGTTGGGGCAGAAGGCGTCGCAGACCCTGAGCAACTTGGTGGCGATCTCCAGCGGGATAAAATTTCCGATCCTGAGGCCGCTGCTCGGGCTCGACAAGCTCGAGATAGAAAAAATTTCGAAGGAGTTCGGAATTTGGCAGGCCCGACATACGGGGGGCTGCAGCGCGCTGCCCAGACACCCGCGCACGAGGGCCGCCGCGAGCGAGATCGACGAGCTCCTCGATCAACTCGAGCTTTGCGAACTCGTCAGGAAAAAATTTGAAGAAATTATTGAGCTCCGCACCTTTAAGGAGGACCTGGACTCACTTTTTGCGAAGCAATTTTAGGGCAACTTCAGCCGCCCTTTTGCCCGAGAGCAGCATCCCCCCAAAAACCGGCCCCATGCGAGGTGACCCAAAGACCGCGTTGGCAGCCATTCCCGTGACGACTAAACCCGGGTATATCTCACGTGTGTTTCGGATGATTTCTCGTTCGCCGACATCTGCCCACATGGGCTGCTCCCCGACAACGCCGCCGGTCCGCGTTGGGAACCTCGCGCCCGGGATTTTTCGCTGCACCACACGCGCTATCGAAGCATCGTGGCCGGTTGCATCGATGACGACCCGAGCGGCGACTCCAACTGGGTCCACATGCAGGCGGGCAGCCTCAACCGCCCCCCAATTGAGCACGACACCAGCGATACGTCTTTTTCCCCGGATCATGACATCTTCCGCCGCCAGCCCAACAAGCACACGAGCACCTGCATCGATGGCGGCCGAGGTACACTTCGACACACACTCGACTGAATCGGCGGTGTAGTAACCCCCGTTTGTGGGTTGAAGCTCGACCCCAACTTCCTCGAGGATTCGCTTCGCTGGATCTTGGATCACCACCCGTGGGAAGAGAATTCCACCACCCCACATACCTCCACCAACATGAAGCTCGCGCTCGAAAACTGCCACCTTTGCCTTGCTCTTCGCCAAGTAACGGGCGGCGGTTATCCCAGAGGGCCCCGCCCCGACGACAGCTACATCGAGCTCGAGGGAGTTCAGGAGGTCGTGCATAAAGCGCTTGACGATTGCGGCTGTGATTTGAGTATCCTCCACTTTCAACTTTTCACCCTCTGATAGCTCACGTTAGGATTTAAAGAAAGTTTGCGCCGCCAGGACGGTATCCCTGAGGGTCTATGACAACTGAGGGGTAACCTAACCTGTGGAGGGCCGGCACGATTTTTCCCTCCAGCTCTCGCGCGCGGGGCACTTCCTCCTGGCCCACCTCGATCTTGGCTCGAGTGCCTTGGTCCCGAACACGCACGACTCGAAAGCCCAAAGAGCGTAGGAACTCCTCGCCTCTCGCTATCCGCTCGAGCTTCTCCGGCGTGATCTTTTGTCCAAAAGGTACCCGCGAGGCGAGGCAGGGGTTTGCAGGCTTGTTCGCGTTTGGCAAGCCATATTCGGCCGCCAGCTCCCGAACCTCTTCCTTTGTCAGACCCGCTTCCGCGAGCGGGCTTCGGGCCCCAAACTCCTTGAGCGCCCGGATGCCAGGTCTGAAATCGGAGTAATCGTCGCGGTTTGTTCCATCTAGGATGCACCTGAATTCGAGCTCCCTCCGAACCCCGTCCAACTTCTGCAGAAGTTCCCTCTTGCAGTAGTAACATCGCTCGGAAGGGTTCGCGATGAAATTTGGGTCATGGAGCTCACAGGTGGTTATCACGAGGTGGTTGATGCCGATCCGCTTTGCAACAGCTTGCGCAATCTCGCGCTCTCCTGGCGGGTAGGTCGGGGAAACGGCTGTGACTGCGACCGCTTGATCTCCCAAGACATCGCGAGCGGCCGCGCAAACCGTAGAGGAGTCGACCCCGCCTGAAAAGGCAATCACCGCGCTCTCGCATTCCAGAATGATGGACATGAGCCGTTGTTTTTTTTCATCAAGTGGCATGGTTGTCGCCTCAAATGGTGGGCCCGCGGGGATTCGAACCCCGGACCTTCCGGTTTCTGCCTTCGTGGGCTATCAGCCGAACGCGCTAGCCATGCTGCGCCACGGGCCCCGAGACCAATTCTGCCGCGAGACGTTTTAAGTTTTCTTGAGGCCGATAGCTACCGCTAGAGGTGTGAGCAGCCCAAAAATCTCGTCCACTCAAACGAACTTATGGGCCCCTTCTCGGTCCTCGGCGCTTTGCCCAGCAGTCCCTGCAGTAAACAGGTCTGCCCTCGGTCGGCTTGAAGGGAACCTCGCACTCGGCACCGCAGTCGGAGCAGGTTGCCTTGTGCATCTCGCGCGGTCCGAACCTTCTCGGCCCACCGAACCTTCCGCCATATGCCATTTTCTATTCTCCTTTTTTCTCAGACACGGTCCGAAAAAACAATTTTCTTGTTTCTTCTTAGATCTCCCACAGGGAGTCCAACGTATCCTTACTCTACTGGAGTTAAGAGTTATTAAATAGCGCACGGTTTCTCTTTATGTGAGAAACAGCTGAAAACAGGTGCCTTGATAATGAAGAAAGTAATCGAAGTCGAGAAATTGACCAAAAGATACGGAAACGTAACTGCTGTTAACGGCATATCCTTTGATGTTTTTCACGGCGAGATATTTTCGCTCGTGGGGCCGAATGGTGCCGGCAAAACCACCACGGTTGAAATTTTGGAGTGCCTCCGAAAACCCACAAGCGGTACCGCGAAGGTTTTTGGTTTTGATGTGGTACGCGAGGAAAGAAAAATAAAAAGGAGGATAGGGGTGATGCCACAAGAATTTAACACCTTTGATCGACTGACCGTGAGAGAAAATGTTGAGCTCGTAGCTAAAATCTATGGTGTAAAAGCGGGTCTAAAACAAACCCTTGAGAGTTTGGGGTTGTGGGGGTTAAGGGACAAGAAATATGAAGCGCTTTCCGGCGGCATGAAGAGACGTGTAGGGATAGCCATGGCGTTGGTCAGCAAACCAGAACTACTTTTCCTTGACGAACCGACCACGGGATTAGATCCCCAAGCCCGCAGGGAACTCTGGGAAACGATAAAGAGCCTCAAAAAAATGGGAGTGACGATTTTTCTGACTACCCACTACATGGAAGAAGTTGAAGCGTTGAGCGATAGGGCGTCGATAATTGTAAAAGGCAGGCTGCTATCCACGGGCACTGTTGATGAACTCGTGTCGAAGTACGGTGGGGAAATGAAAATAGTCGTGAAGGGCGATAAGCGTGCTCGAGAGATATTAAAAAAATTCACAAAAAATGTGTCCGTTGATGAAAGCGGTAGCTTCGTCGGCACATTTCAGAGCAGAGAAGTGGTCGCGAGGGCGCTCCTGCCGCTCTACAGGTCTTCTAAAAAATACAAAATCAACGTAGTGGAGCCTTCCATGGAGGACGTGTTCCTTCGCGTGGCAGGAGGAAAAATAGATGAAAGGGGCGAACTGATATCATGAAGAACAGCTCCGTTGTTTTTGCTGCGCTCAGAAAAAATTGGTTTAGAAGCAAGACTGGCGTATTTTTTTCTTTCCTGTTCCCGGTCATGCTCCTGCTTATCTTTGGCACGGTTTTCGGCAGTGGCAGAAGTCAAACATACACTTTACACGTTCAGAATCTCGATTTGGTCGGCGGGGAACCAACAGAGCTCTCCAACACTCTGATTAAAATCATGAATTCCACGGGTAGCTTTGAGATCAAGAACCTTGCCGCTGACGTTGACATCACAGACTACATAGCGGAGCATCCGTCCTTCACTAACTACAGGGTACTCGTGATTCCCGAGAATTTTCAGCAAAAAGCGGTGAACAAAAGCATTTACGTTAGGACTGGCGTGATTCTAGATACGCTGAGTTTTGTCATAGAGAATTACGGCTACACGATGACCGAGAATCAAATCGGGTCCATCGAGAACGGTAAGAATATGCTTGAGGCATGGAGAAAAAACATAAGCGCCGAGAATGCTGAAATACTGCTTCTGACGGACGAGGGGGATACCGCGGCGCCCATCGTGCGAGGTATAATCTATAGCGTAATCAACACATTCAACAACAAGATGATAGGGGCGGAAGCAGTTGTCGACGTGAGCGAAAATCAATTGACCCAGAGATCGTACAAAGCTGTGGACTATTATCTGCCTGGATACATCGCGGCATTTATCATGACAAATGGAATCATTGGGGTGACATCCAACACTTCTGAGTTCAGGCGAAATGGGGTGATAAAAAGGTTGACGGCCACACCGCTGCAAAAAAGTTCGTGGATAATGGGGAATTTAGTGCATCAAGTTCTCCTAGCGTTTATGCTAATGCTCGTGATGATCGCGCTCGGGTGGGTGATATTTGGGGTTCAAGTGATTCCTAGCCCATATGCGCTTGCGCTGATTTTTATGGGAGCTCTTGTTTTTTGCAGTATAGGTATGGTGCTGGGCGGCGTCCTCAAGGATGTGGAAGCAGCGACCGCCGCCGGTAATGCGATCGCTTTTCCCATGATGTTTCTCTCGGGGGCCTTTTGGCCGGTGGAAATGATGCCCGGATTTATGCAGGGTGTGGCGAAATGCATGCCGCTTTACTATTTCCATGATGGCTTGAGACAGACAATGATTTATCAGAACCCGGCTCAGGCCTTGGTGCCTTTTGTAATCTTGGGGGTTTTGGCAGTAGTGTTTGTCTACCTTGCGATAAAGGTCACGAAATGGAAAGAATTGTAAAAGTGGTGGACCCAGCGGGATTCGGACCCGCGACCTCTCGCTTGCGAAGCGAGCGCTTTCGGCTTGGTTTTAATCCAATCTACCGCTGAGCTATGGGCCCACCAATTTTTTAGTTAGGGATATCTCATTTAATACTTGCTGGAGTTTTAACGATCGCAAATGGTGTGCATCCCTCCTGACATACGATGTCCATATGCGTTCTGGCACATGCGCAGGAAATGCTCGTGAAGTCTCGTGTCGGGCGTGAGTTCTGGGTGAAATGCTACCGCGATAAGGTTTTGTTGGCGCACGCCGACTATTTTCCCTTGGAATTTGGCGATGGCTTCAGCGTCCCCCCAGACCTCCTTAACGGCCGGCGCCCGGATGAACACACAGCGGAAAGGTTCCTCACCGAGCAACGGGATGTCGAGATCTACCTCGAATGACTCGCGCTGCCGGCCGAAGGCGTTCCGAACCACCGCGATGTTCATGAGCCCGAGGAGCGGCTGCCCCGTCCGCATCACCTGCTCGTCCCCGCGCTTCGCCAGCATGATCAGCCCGGCACAGGTCCCCAGGATCGGCACCCTGGACTCCGCGAGCTGCTTGACCCTCTCGAGGGTCCCGGTCCGCTGCATGAGCTTCCCGATGGTCGTGCTCTCCCCGCCAGGGATTATGACCCCATCGACGTCCTCGAGCTGCTCCGGCTTTCTGACCCAGATGGCCTCTCCTTGGACGCCGAGCTTGCGCATCGCTCGCCGCACTGCCTCCAAATGCTCGCTCACGGCGCCTTGAAGCCCTATGATGCCAATCTTCATAACGACGCCAGCTTGATTGGGTTATCACTTTAACTTTTCACAAATAACCCACATAGGCAATGTCCCATGCGCTCAAGCTCGTCCTTGTGGTAGGCGCATGGGCAGATGATGGGTCGGTCCTGCTCGGGGTCGCCGGTGATTGCGCGGCAGGGACAGTAGCGGCGGCCAAATTTCTCCTCGTTGTACAGGAGCCCCCGGATGACGGAGCCGACTGTTTTTTCATCTGGGTTCAGCTGGAAGCCCTGTGATTCCGCGTACCTCCGCATGAACTCCTTGAGTTGCTTCGCGTTCATGACTTCAAGGCCTCGATGATTTTCTCACGGTTAAAGCCGACGATGATTTTGTCGCCAATTTCAAGTACCGGCACGCCGTTCTGGCCAGTCTTTTGGATCATTTCAATTGCTGCCGCACGATCTTCCTGCACGTTTACCTCCTCGAACTCGATGCCATGCTGCACCAGGAACTCCTTCGCCATCTGGCAGTAAGGGCAGAAGGGTGTGGTGTAGATTTTGACCTTCATATAATCACCTTTGAGATAGCTGACTTTTTTATAAACGTTTGCGTTATTGATGAGGGGTTGATGATGTTCAGCTACGCAGGGAAGCTGTTGTATGTAGATCTGTCAAAAAATTTAATCGAGGCGCGCGAAACCCCAGAACATCTTACGAGAGCATTTCTGGGCGGCCGCGGCTTGGGTGCAGCGCTCCTCTATCGAGAGCTCAAGACCGGCATCGACCCGCTCTCGCCCGATAACGTTTTGATATTCGCGACAGGCCCAGCTACAGGGACCCCTATCCCAGCTTGTCCACGCTGGGAGGCCGTTACGAAATCCCCCCTCACCAACATGTACCTGTGCTCTTCAGCCGGGAGCTTCTTCGGGGCCGAGCTCAAGTTCGCCAGCTACGATGTAGTGGTCATCCGCGGCAGGGCGGAGAAGCCGGTGTGGTTAAACGTGGCGGATGGAAAAGCCGAGCTTCGTGACGCGGGTGAGCTCTGGGGGATGACCGCTGAGGAGGCCGAGATTGCGATCAGGAAGGAGCTCAAAGATCGGCGAGTCTCCGTGGCCTCAATCGGCCAAGCGGGGGAAAACCTCGTGAAGTTCGCCTCCATCCAGATCGACATGCGCTCGCTGGGGAGAGGTGGCTCCCTCGGCAGAGGCGGGGCGGGAGCCGTGATGGGCTCGAAGCAGCTCAAGGCCATTTCGGTCAGGGGGCACGGGAGATTTGAGGTTGCGGATGATGAAGGGCTGATGATGTTTGTTCGAGAGCTGGTCGAGGGTATGAAAACCAATGAGCAGGTTCAGTTGTTTTCGCGATGGGGCTCGCCACAGTTTGTCGACCCGGTCAACGAGGCGGGGATTTTCCCAACGCGAAACTTCAATGAAGGGTCGTTCGACGGGGCGAAGCGGATAAACGCGGAGGCGATGAGAGGACAGCTCGTCAAGCGCGACACCGCATGCTATGCTTGCACGATTGCTTCAGGAAAGTACAGCTTGGTCGCCGAGGGGGAGTATGCTGGCACGTTCGTCGAGGGTCCGGAATACGAGACGATATGGGCATTCGGGGCTCAGTGCGGGGTCGACCGCCTGGATGCGATTGCGGCTGCTAACATGTGGTGCGACCGTTACGGCTTGGACACAATATCAACTGGCAATGTGATCGGGTTCGCGATGGAGTGCTGCGAACGCGGGCTGCTGGGTAAGGAGGAACTGGATATCAAGTTTGGTGATCACGAAAAGCTGAACACGCTCATACAGATGATAGCTTTTCGTGAGGGCGTGGGTGACTTGCTCGCCGAGGGTGTGCGTGAGGCCGCGAAGCGAATCGGGCGCGGAGCCGAACGGTTTGCGATGCACGTGAAGGGGATGGAGCTTCCCGCCTATGATCCTCGCGGCGTATGGGGGATGGCTCTCTCCTACGCCACCGCATGCAGGGGAGGATGTCACCTCAAGGCCTGGACCCTAGCGGACGAGGTCTTTGCCCCCAAGTTCGACCGGTTCTCGACTGAAGGGAAGGCGAAAGTGGTATTCGACAAACAGAACGCGCGCGCAGTCGTGGATTCTCTGGGGGTCTGCGTCTTCGGCACGCGGGCGATAGGGGCCGACGAGATGGTCAGGATTCTCGCGCTAACCACGGGCAGGAACCTCACCACTAAGGAGCTGTTGGGCATCGGCGAACGGATCTGCAACCTCGAACGGCTGCTCGCGGTGCGGGACGGGATCTCCCGGAAGGACGACACTTTGCCACCGAGGTTGTTCGAGACGTTGCCCGGGCTCAAGGGGCCGAAGCTGACGAAGGAGCACTTGGACAAAATGCTGGACGAGTACTACGCGCTGAGGGGCTGGGATGCTGACGGAAAGCCCACCCGCGAAAAGCTGAAAGAGCTTGGCGTGCTAGAGTTGTTAGAGGGTTAAAATGCGCAGGAAAAAGCTCTTCGGCACTCGCGGGATTCGGGGACCGATAGCGACAAAGGTGACCCCAGAGTTCATGCTCAAGTTGGGCGGGGCCCTGGCTGATCACGTCGGCGGGGGCAAGGTGGTAGTGGGGCGCGATGTTCGGACCTCCAGCGAGATGCTTACGTGCGCCTTCACCGCTGGCCTGCTTTCTGGAGGATCTGATGTCATTGACATAGGCATCGCTCCCTCGCCCTGCATCGCGTTTACCGTCCGGACACTCGGCGCCAGCGCGGGGGCGGTGATAACAGCCTCCCACAACCCCCCACCCGACAACGGGATTGCCTTCTACCGCTCAGATGGTACGGAGTTCCTCCTGGAGGGCGAGCTGGCAATAGAAGAGATAGTGCTCGGGCAGGGTCCAAGGCGCGCGAGCTGGGATGCAATTGGGCGTGTTCAGCACCACAATGCAATCGCCCCATACCTCGCGGCCATCAAGCGGTCGGTCAAGGTCAAGCGGGGGTTGAAAGTGGTGGTGGACTGTGCAAATGGTGCGGGATCCCTTGTGACACCCCAGCTACTTCGAGAGCTTGGCTGTAAAGTGGTCACCCTGAACTCTCACCTCGACGGACACTTTCCTGGACGCCCATCGGAGCCCCAACCTTGGAACTTGGGAGACCTCATGCGCACGGTGCGGGAGGTGGGCGCAGACCTCGGGCTGGCTCATGATGGGGACGCCGACCGAGTAGCGGCGGTGGACGAGCGCGGAAACTTCGTCAAACACGACGCACTAATCGCCCTCTTCGCCGAGCGAGCAGTCATGGCGAGCAAGGGCGGTTCGGTGGTCACCAGTGTGAACACTACGGCGGCAATCGAGGAGGTGGTGGCGAGGGCAGGTGGGAAGACCTTCAGGACTGGTCTTGGCAACTTCACCGCGGTCATGCTTGAACACAAAGCATGTTTCGCAGGAGAGCCTGGAAAGCTAGTCTTCCTTGAGTTTGGACCGTGGGCGGACGGGATCTTTGCGGCAGCGAAATTGATCGAACTCGTATCGGCGGATCGGAAGCCGCTGTCAAAAATCCTAGCAGAGAGAGTACCAGACTTCCCCATGTATCATGAGGACTTTGCGTGCCCGGATGAGCGGAAGGCTGAGTTCATGCGGGGGATGCGCGAGTATATCCTCAAGAACGTGGACGAGGTGCGGGACGTGCTGGATGTCGATGGGGTGAGGGTGAATCGCAAGAACGGAAGTTGGATCTTGGTGCGGGTGTCGGGGACCGAGCCAAAGGCAAGGTTAGTCGTCGAGGGGCGCACCAAGGAGGAGCTAGAGCGGCTCAAGAAGATTGGGCTCGAGGGCGTCCGCAGGTTTCTAAAAAGCAAGTGATGTGCAAAATTTTAGGTGGTAGTAGCCCGTGTACCGCGGAGCACGGGCTCTTGCCAGCGCGGGCTTTATAAACGAGCAAATTTCGGATTTTAGATGAGCGAGAGCTTTAAAACCGAGCAGCGGAAATACGTGTGGAGGTGGGCAAATGGTAAACGCGTATAGCCTGATTTCAGCAGAGCCCGGAAAGACAGCAGAGGTTTTCAGGAAAGTAAAAACAATCGACGGCGTCAAGAAGGCAGAAGCAGTCGCAGGCCCCTACGACATCGTCGCTCGGATTGAGGTCGACTCGCTGGAAAAGCTGACGAAAGCGGTCTTCGGCGACATCCGGGGCATCCCAGGCGTTACCAACACCACTACACTTATCGTGGTTGAATTGTGATGGCGCTTGAGGTCATCGGCATCGTTGGCCTCCAGGGCTCTGGGAAGACGGAGGTGGCCAGGGCCCTCACTCAGTTCGATGTCCCAAGCGTTCGGATGGGCGATGTTGTCTGGGGGGAACTCAGACGCCGGGGCCAGAAGATAACCGAGGCCAACGTGGCACGGGTCGCGAACGAGCTCAGGGAGCACGATGGTCTAGGGGCGATAGCCAAGCGTTGTGTCCCCTTGATCAAGGCTCGTGGGAAGGGGAAGCGGGCCGTGGTTGTGGATGGGATAAGGGGGGCGGCCGAAGTCGATGAGTTCCGCCGCGCCTTCGGTGGTAGGTTTCATTTGCTCGCGGTTCAGGCGAGTGAGCAGGTTCGTTATTCTCGCGTGGTTTCTCGTGGGAGGGCGGATGATGTGGCCACGCTGGAGAAATTCAGGAAGAAGGACCGGCGTGAGTTGAGCTGGGGCCTCGGGGAGGCTTTTGCACGAGCCGATTTTACCATCACCAACGAGGGCACGCTCAAGGAACTTCACAGCAAAGCGGTCAAATTTTTTAAGCATGTG
The DNA here is from genome assembly GCA_030016755.1 of Candidatus Hodarchaeaceae archaeon. Taxonomy (GTDB): domain Archaea; phylum Hadarchaeota; class Hadarchaeia; order Hadarchaeales; family Hadarchaeaceae; genus JASEJC01. The sequence goes on from JASEJC010000006.1 coordinate 31,929, forward strand.
ACAGGTGGAAAAACTTGAGGCTACGCGTGGAGGCTGAGGTGAGGCCCACAGAGGCTCAAGAAAAGGTCGAGGTCGCAATCAGGAAAATATTCCCAACGCTTGAGCTAGTGCGTGTAGGGAATTCGGTCGTCGGGGAGTCCACGGATGTTGGTTCGCTCTCTAGGTTGCACCAGCTTCTCCGGCAACAGGCGATATTGGACTCCGCGCGCTCGGTGATGCTAGCAAGGAAGCGGGGCGGGAGCACTCAGATCATGCTCAATAAACAGGTGGCATTCGTCGGTAAGGTAAACTTCACGGACGGCGAGTCACCGCTCGGCCCCATCGTCGCGACGCTGGAGGCCCCGGATCTTGAGCGGCTCATCGACTATCTGGCCCCGCGCACGCGCGAGGGCAAGCCCATCCGTGAAATTACGTACTGAGGGCTCCAAGCGCCGCCCCCAACAGGAAATATCCAACGGCATTGTAGCCCTCGAGCAGGAAAATTTTCGCCACAAATATCGGATCCTTCCCCCTGAAAAATTTCCACGGTCTGACCCCCTTGATCATCAACCAAAGTTCGATTGGTCCCAGAACCGCGAGGACTGCAAGCATCAACAGCAGGGCCAGGATGAACCCTGCGAACCGCCCGATGATGAACCCAGCCGGCAGGTAACCGACCCACCGCTCTACTAGGCCCGCCTTCGCGTGACCCCATGGCACCCGAACACCCAGGGAGCGGTAATATTTCAAAATCCGCTGGAGCGTGAAGACATCGACGATTGGGAGCAGCCAGAGCAACACTTGTATCATATTAAAAACTAGGGGGTGATTGTAAATGTATTTAATGGGGGGATTGGGCTGCACAGGATAATCACCAAAAGGGAAATTGCCCCGGACATCATTTCGTTAGAAGTCGACGCTCCATTGATCGCAGAGAAGGCTAAACCTGGGCAATTTGTAATTTTGATGACCGATGAAAAAGGAGAACGGATTCCGCTGACCATTGCCAATCAAGAAAATGGGCGGATACGCATAGTTTTCCAGGTAGTGGGCAAAACAACAGCGCAGCTCTCTCAAATGAACGAGGGAGATGAGCTATTTTCGCTCGTTGGGCCACTGGGCAAGCCAACCGAAATCGATTACTACGGGACAGTGGTGACCGTGGGAGGGGGAACAGGTATTGCCTGCGTTTATCCTATAACGCGAGGTCTGAAAGAAGCGGGTAACAAGGTCATCGCAATCATCGGCGCAAAAACAAGGGATTTGATTATTATGGAGGAGGAGATGAAAAAAGCCTCCGCCGAACTCTTGGTTACCACCGATGACGGAAGTTATGTAAGGAAAGGCTTCGTGACGGAGGTTTTAGATGAAGTACTCCGAAAGGAGAAAGATGTGAAA
>JASEJC010000007.1 GCA_030016755.1 Candidatus Hodarchaeaceae archaeon
GGATACCTCCTTCGTCGTGGCCATGATCCACCCCAGCCAGAAGCCCAGCCCACAGAGGACGAGCACACCAACGGTAACTGGCAGTCCAAATGCAAGATGAATGCGTGGCCCCTCAATGTACCCAAAGAAAATATGTACAACTGCCACCAAGACTGTGGCAACGCACAGCAATGCTCCCAACACCCTCGATGCACCCACCCAATCACCTACTGCAAATACCCTTGCCACAGCGCTTTTAAATAGCTTTCGTGGTAAAAACACATCCTCATAAACCTCGGCGACAAATTTGTATCGGGCCCGTGGCCTAGTCTGGATAGGGCGGCAAGCGAAAAACTCGCCCGCAAGCGTCCTAAGCTGTAGATCGGGGGTTCGAATCCCTCCGGGCCCGCCACTAAATCTTTTATCAAAGCCACCGATAGTGAGATGGTGCCCCGGTGGTGTAGACCGGTCAAGGAGATGAACTCCGCCGATATCATACAGGCCTCTCGGCTTTATGTGGGGGAAAGCCTGCGACGCGGGTTCAAATCCCGCCCGGGGCACCATGTGATTCCATGCCTGCAGATGTGGAAGAAGAACTCGAGCGCAAGTTGCAGAAAAAACGGTGGGAGAAGAAGTACCGCACGGTCTACCGCAAGGCCCACAAAAAGAAGCGCTAGTTTTATTGCTCTGCCGAAAGAGGTTCTTTTGCGGGGGTGCCTGAGCCTGGTCTAAAGGGCAGGGGCGGTAGAACCGCTGCCACACTTAAGAGCTGGGCTAAGAAATCCTGTGGCCGTAGGGCCTTCGGGAGTTCGAATCTCCTCCCCCGCACCACGTTTTCACTTAATTACAAGTAGCGTTCCCGTTCGGCTTTTGCTCGAAGCGCGGCATGGGCGGCGGCGATCCTAGCCACGGGGAGCCTGAAGGGCGAGCACGAGACATAGTCCAGCCCGAGCTCATGACAGAACTCGATTGACTTCGGGTCCCCGCCATGCTCTCCACAGATCCCTATCTCGAGGTCCGGCCTCTTGCCCCTCCCCAGCTCGACCCCTATCTGCATGAGCTTCCCAACACCTTTGCGATCCAGCGTCTGAAACGGGTCAGCATCGAGTATCCCCTGCTCGATGTACTGGAAGAGGAACTTCCCCTCAGCATCGTCCCGTGAGAATGCATACGTCATCTGCGTGAGGTCGTTCGTCCCAAATGAGAAGAACTCGGCGTACTCCGCGATCTCGTCGGCAGTGAGGGCCGCGCGGGGGACCTCTATCATCGTACCGAACTTGTATTGGACCTTGACCCCGTACTTCTCCATCACCTCTTGCGCCACCCGCTCGAGTTGCTCCCGCACCACCTTGAGTTCATTAGCATGCCCCACCAGAGGAATCATTATCTCCGGCCGTGGGTTGCGACCCTCCCGCTTCAGCTCGCATGCCGCTTCGAAAATAGCTTGGACCTGCATCTCGATCACGTCTGGGTGGGTTATCCCTAGCCTGCACCCCCTGAGCCCCATCATTGGATTGCTTTCCCGCATGGCCTCCACGCGCTTTAGGAGTTCCTCCGCAGCTTTGAGCTCATCTGGCTTGGAGCCACCAATCCTCCCCATCAGCACCTTCTCAAGCAGCGCCTCGTAGCGGGGCAGAAACTCGTGAAGCGGGGGGTCGAGCAGCCTGATAACGACAGGCAACCCATCCATTATCCTCAGGATTTCCTTGAAGTCGCTCCTCTGGATCTTGAGCAGCTTCTCCAGCGGCCTCTTTCGTTCCTCTCTCGTCTGCCTGAGTATCATCTGGTGGACGAGCGGCAGGCGCTCCTCCTCGAAAAACATGTGCTCAGTCCGACAGAGGCCAATCCCCTGGGCCCCCAGCTCCCTCGCTCGTTTAGCATCGCTCGGGTAGTCGGCGTTCGCCCAGTTCTGTAATTTTTTGATCCCATCGCTCCACGATAGCAGCTTCAACAGCTCTTTTGTCATTTTGGGCTCGATAAGGGGAGCCGCGCCTAGGATGACCTCGCCCGTAGAACCGTTTATCGTGATGATGTCCTCTTCCTTCACTTTGATGCCATTTGCCTCGAACACCCGATTCTCTAAGTCTATCTTGATGGCCTCGCAGCCCACGACGGCCGGCTTCCCCAAGCCGCGAGTTACTACTGCAGCATGACTTGTTGCGCCCCCCCTAGAGGTGAGGACTCCTTGCGAGGCAATTATGCCACCGACATCATCGGGACTTGTTTCAGGCCGAACGAGGATTACCTTCTCGCCCTTGTTCCCAAGCTCCTTCGCTCGCTCTGAATCAAACACCACTTTTCCGATAGCCGCCCCGGGGCTCGCGTTCAGCCCCTTGCCTATCACTTTTACCTTGGCTTTTTGATCGACCTGCTTATGCAACAGCTGCTCGACTTGTGTGGGCTCAACACGCAGCAGAGCCTCCTCTTTGGTTATCAACCCCTCCTCCACCATGTCTACTGCAATCTTTACCGCTGCCTGCGCCGTCCGCTTTCCGGCCCTCGTCTGAAGCATGAACAGCTTGCCCCGCTCGACCGTGAATTCAACGTCTTGCATGTCACGGTAGTGGCGTTCGAGTTTCTCATCGATATCGAGGAGCTGTTTGTAGAGCTTCGGATATTTTTCCTTCAGGTCGGTTATTTTGAGCGGGGTGCGGATTCCAGCCACCACGTCCTCCCCCTGAGCGTTGAAGAGGTACTCACCGTAGAGCTTGCGCTCCCCAGTAGCTGGGTCGCGGGTGAAGGCAACCCCAGTTCCGGAATCTGCCCCCATGTTCCCAAAAATCATGGTAACAACGCTTACGGCCGTGCCCAAGTCGTGAGGGATTTTATAGAACTCCCTATACTCTCGAGCCCGTTTATTGTTCCACGACGCAAAGACCGCGGCTATCGCCAGCCTCAGCTGCTCTCTCGGGTCTGACGGAAATTCTCTGCCCGTTTCCTCGCGTACCACCTTTTTGAACTTGTTGACTACCTCTTCCATGTCCTCGGCTTTGAGGTCGGTGTCGACTTTGGCTTCAGACTTTCGCTTTTGTTCTTCGAAGACCTCATCGAACTTTTTCGCATCAATCCCGAGGACGATTTTGCCAAACATCTGAATGAACCGGCGGTAGGCGTCATAGGCGAACCGCTCGTTGTTCGTAAGCTTGACCAGCCCCCCCACAGTTTCGTCGTTTAATCCGAGGTTGAGGATTGTGTCCATCATACCAGGCATCGAGAGCATCGAGCCCGATCGGATGGATACGAGAAGTGGGTTCTTGGGATCGCCAAAGCGCTTTCCTGTGAACTTTTCCAGCTTGCGCATGGCCGCCTCGACTTCCTTCATCAAACCATCGGGGAGCTTCCCCCCTGCTTCGTAGTATCGTTTACAGACCTCGGTGGTTATCACAAAACCTGGCGGCACTGGAAGTCCCAGCTGAGTCATCGTGCAAAGGCCGGCACCCTTGCCACCCAGCAGCCTCTTGTTGGTGCCGTCTCCCTCATCGAAAAAGTAAATCGACTTGACCACAAGCATACCCCTATCAGCTTTCAGAGGATAGGTCAAATATTTAATCCTATTTGTCCGGGTTTTGATAAGTTAACACTATGTTAACCACAAATCGATCTCGTGTTAATCGTAAAGTTGTTCCGTGGGAGTTGAGAGCAAGCTTCATAGCCCCCGAATTCGTCGGTTGAATGGTGAAAATGATGGAAAACTTGACGCCGGTTCGCCCGGGCTTCGGTGGCTTCGACGAGCCCTACGAGCGGGCCAACGTGGTCTTCATAGGGGTGCCTCTTGATATCACCTCAAGCTACCGCTCGGGCTACCGCTTTGGGCCAGCAAGAATCCGGGAAGCGTCGGCTAATCTCGAAACGTACCTGACATCTGCCGGGGTGGATGTCTTCGAGCGGCTTAACATCTCGGACCTAGGCGACTTGATCATCACGCCCACCGACCTTATGGCAAGCGGCAAGCGAATCTCTCAAGTGGTCAAGAAAGTCCACGGGGATGGAAAGATGCCCGTCCTGCTTGGAGGAGAACACACACTAACTTACTTCGCTCTCGAAACTTTCAAGAATGTCTTCGTGATTCACCTGGACGCCCACCGGGACCTCCGCGACGAGTACTTGGGCGACCGACTCTGCCACGCGACGGTGATACGTAGGGTGCTTGACCGCCTGCCTCCCAAGCGCCTCCTACAGATAGGAATCCGTTCATGCTCGAAGGAGGAAGCGGAGTTCGCGCGGAAAGCGAAAATAGCGACTTACACCTCGGAGCAGGTGATTGACGATGCCCCGAGGATAGTTGCTGCCGCGAAGGAGCTCGTTGGCAAATCCCGCGTTTATCTCACGATTGATTTGGATGTCCTAGACCCAGCGTTCGCCCCGGGGGTCGCGACGCCCGAGCCAGGTGGCCCATCCACGGTGGAGCTCCTGCGGTTGGTCCAGGAGCTGGGCAAACTTAACATTTGGGCATTTGATGTAGTCGAGCTTGTGCCGCCCCACGATGATGGAACCACGGCCTTCGCAGCTGCAAAAATAATCTACGAGTTGCTGGCGGCTGTCGCGAGCTCACCTAGGTAGGATCCCGCTTTCACTGAATGAACTCCTGCCCCTTCTCCACGACGATGCGGCACGGCAGGGAGAGTTTGAGGCTCGCCCTTCGGAGCGCTTCCTTGTTCACCGCAGCGAATTCCTTCGCAGACCTGACAGTCATCAGTTTCTGTCCAGCGGTCACCCGTGCGGCAGTCCCTATCGGCCTACCAAAAGCCTGCCGCATGCCGTCGGAGATGCGGTCTGCCCCAGCTCCCATTGCCATCGGGTTCTCGCGCAAAACTTGGTGGGGATAGACGCGGAGCTTGAGGTGGTAGTTGTCCTTGCCCGCCTTGACCTCGAGCAGACGATTTGCCGCAACGCGCGCCGCCTCGAGGGCGTTGTGCCTTATCTGCCCCGTTTCCTGTGAGACCAGCGATAACTCGACCGGAAAATCGCCTTTCGGGTTGCCCATGTCGAAGAAAGTCACCCTTATCCCGGGTACCCCCTTGACGTATTCTCTGCGGGTGTAAGCAGGCCCGCTGAAGTGCCTGTAGCTGCGAGCTGGTCTCAACGGCATCCGAATCCCTCTTTGTGATTTAACCAACCCTATCCTTATTAGACTTGCCGCCAAAATGTCAGGAGGAGAAAAAAATGTATCTGGTTCTCGTAGGCGGGGGACAAACGGGCTCGAAGCTAGCAAAGCGGTTAGCCGACCGCGGGCACAACGTTGTGATCATTGAGAAGGACGAGAAGCGGGCCCACGAGCTGGCGGCAGAGCTGGATGTGCTGGTCATCCACGGCAGCGGTGCCGATCTAGATGTGCTGAAGGATGCTGGCATCGAGAAGGCAGATGTCCTCCTTGCCCTGACCCAGGCAGATGAGGTCAACCTCATGGCGTGCGAGCTAGCCAAGAAGCTAGGGGTGACGAGGGTGATTGCCAGGGTCAACGACGAAAAGTACGCCCGCATGTTCGAGGAGATGGGAGTGGACATCGCAATCAGCTTGCCGAGTGCGGCTGTCATGCTCTTTGAGAAGGCTGTGACGGGTTCTGGCGTCTATGGGCTGCTGGGGATAGGCGGCGGTAAAGGTGAGGTCGTGGAGGTTACGGTCGGCCCTAAGTCTAAAGCAGTGGGGAAAGAGATCAAGGACATAAATGTATCCAAGGGCTGCACCTTGGCGATGATAACACGCGGCGACGAGCTCATTCCCCCAAGGGGAGACACCGTAATCCAGGCGGGGGACCTCGTCACGGTAGTCGGGAAGCCTGACGCAGTCCTTAAGGTCACCAAGTTCCTGCGCGGCAGTTGAAGCTAAGCGTGAAGTTCAATGATATCCTTGTCTCGGAGGATGTAATCGCGAGACACCCGCTGTCCCGGAAACTTCGTTGAACCCCACACTCGGGCGAACTTGAGGCCCTTCTCGAAATCCTTGTGCACCGAGCGCGCCACATGGAGAACCGTCGACCCCTTTGGTAGGACAAGCGGGCGCCTAGTGGGTTCCTCGTCAGGGCGTTTGGTGTACACGCGGATGAGATCGAGGTTCTCGTAAATCGATTTTTTAAGCCCCTCCGTTGTATCATTGGCCGCGATTATCTGGAATTGATCACCAAACTCTCGTTCCACCAGCTTGAGCTTAGGAGAGGTCTCAGGCAAGTCGCACTTCGTAAGCACGATAAACGCACGGATATAGACGGTGGCCTCGTCCAGCGCCTCTTCAAGCTCCTCGATCGTCACGGGTTCTTCGATTGCTACGAAAGCGTTGTGGATGTTGCGCTCCTGCAGGGCGCGTTTGATTTCTGCCTCCCCACCATACACCATGCCGGCACCTCTGATTTCCACTCCCCCTGTGGATCGACGTTGGATGGTGATTTTTGGCTGTGTTTGGTTTAGCTTGATTCCCGCCGCCCTGAACTCGCTAACGAGAGTTTGAATCTGTTGAACCGGATCTGCTGAGACATCGATGACGAGGGCGATAACATCCGCAGTTCGCGCGACGCTGAGGGGCTGTCCTCCAAGTCCCTTACCAAGTCTCGACCCCTCCACCAAAGCGGGTACTTCTACCAGCTGGACCTGTACGTCTTCAAATTGCATCATGCCGGGCACGGGTTCACGGGTGGTGAACGGATAGTCCGCAACCTCCGGGCGGGCGCTCGTTAGCTTTCGGAGCAGCGTGGACTTCCCAGAGTTCGGTAGCCCCACAAGCACCACTTGCGCGGCACCTTCCTTCTTGACCGCGAAACCCGGGCCTCCGCCCCTGCCGACCCTGCGCTCGCGCTTTTCTTGGAGCTCTCGGCGGAGCTTGGCCAAGCGCCGCTTGAGCGTCCTGAGCAGTTTTTCGGTCCCCCTTGTGTTTTGGAGCGACGCGGATGAGCTCCTCTGTCGCTAGGATTCGTTCTTCCAAGGTACGCGCCTGGAGGTAACGTTCCTCTGCCTTAAAGTATTCTGGAGGCAAGTTCGCGGGCATAGATACCAAATGAGATATTGTTAACAAGATAGTCAAAATGGTTATCGGCGAGGGGAAGCCCGCATTTTTGTTTGATTATAGTTTCATTTAGGAGATATCTCCAATTTTAAAAAAATCTATAAATACACCTGCCGCACCAACACATGAGCGGCGGGGATGAAAGCCCGCGGAGAAGGCCGAACCGGAGCCTACGGGCAACGGGGAGTCGCGTAAAAACCTGGGCGAAAAACCGGGGGAGGACGCGGATAAACACCGAGGAGGAACGCTGTGAGGCAATAACCGCGGGAAAAAGGCCCCAATCCGAAAAAATAACGAGCGAGCGAAGTGGTCGAGATTCGTAAGCTCGTTAGGAGAGTAAGAAAAGGGCCGAAATCCTCGCCATTTTTGTTTATGGTTTCACTAGGTAGTGCGTGTATTTCAAAATTCGTCTCAGCCCCAGCTCCCGGAGGATTTCTGGCGCTTTTGCCACCAAGGACCGGATGAGCCTGCCGTGGTGATCGAAGTCGAAATTCTTTAACACGAGCTTTTTAACATCGTCCCTACCAAGCAACCCGAGGATGGTATCAAGATCCTCGTCCGACATTCGTTCAAATGCTCTGCGTGCACGGAGCCCCAACTCGAACTCTCGGCCGAACTTGTCCTTGACAGCTCGCGCGTAGGGCCGAAGCGCTTTTTCGTTAGGCTCTGCCTCTAACGCTCGGGTGGCCACCTCGGCCGCTAACTTTGCACAGGATAGACCAATGTAGACGCCCCCGCCGGTGAGGGGTTTGACTTGGCCAGCGGCATCACCCACCAGCAGGACACGGTCGGTGCACAGTCTCCTTGAGAGAGGCTTTGGGATGATGCCCACGCAGACATTCAGGACCTGCCCTCCAGCCAACTTCTTGGAGACCACGGGGTGTTTCTTGACGAGGGAACGAAGCATTTGGAGCGGGTTGCCCTCCGCACAGCCGAGCCCGACCCTGCAAACATCCCCGGCCTGCACCAGCCAGCCGAAAAATCCAGGGGCAAATGAACGGCCAAAATAGACCTCGGCTGCGTCCGCCTGCGTTTCAGCAACAAACTCGGCCTGAGCGCATTTTAGGTGTCGATTAGATTTTAGCAGACCGGCAGACCGCGCGACGGTGGAGGTCGGCCCATCCGCGCCCACCACCAAGCGCGCGCTGAGCTCGCCTCCCTCGATACCCCTGAGCTTCAGTATGGGCTCGCGGCCAAGCTTCAGGTCAACACATCTAGTTTTGAGGAGAAAGATGGCACCAGCTCTAGCCGCTTCCTTCGCGAGCGAACGGTCGAATTCTGCGCGGTCTATCACAAAAGCCTCAACTTTTCCACGGGTGAGTTCAACTGGTTGGTTGGAGGGGGGATAGATAACCGCGCGGCGGAGTTTTCCCAGCACCCACCTGCCAGGCTTGATCCCTAGCTCCTCGAATCCCTTGGCACCAACAATCCCGGCGCAGCAGGCTGGGTTGCCCACCTCGCCGTGCTCCTCCACGACCACCACATCGAAGCCCCTTTCCGCTATTAGCCCAGCAGCAAAGCACCCAGCGGGCCCTCCGCCAACGATTGCAACATCGGTCCGCAGAGTAACACCTCCTAATCTTTAAAGCTCGCGCCAGATAACCTTATCGAGTGGTCAGATGCTTGATGTGTTGGGGTATGTGCTGCTGGGCCTGATTTTGATCATGGCACCTGGCTTCCTTTTCTCCCTCATTTTATACCCAAGGCTCGGAGATCTGGACTTCTGGACCCGCATGGGGGTGAGCCTTGCCCTTGGAACGCTGGTGGCCTCGTACATAGGGTTTGCCATCGCGAAGGCTGGGGTGCTCCAACTGTGGCCGTTCGTGGGAGTTGACTTAGCACTGTGTGTGGTGTTCCTCCCCTTTGTGTACTTCCGCGGCGGGTTTGGGGTCATCATGAGGTACACGCGGGCTGTGTTGGGGATCTTCCAAAAGTTCAGGCTGCCGAAGCCGTCCAAGCTGCCCACACCGCCACCAGAGCAACCGAAGCCACCGGAGCAGCCACAGCCGGAGCAGCCGAAAGAGCAGCCAAAAGAGCAGCCTCCCGAAAGGGGTGGGCGCTGTTGAGGGTACAAAGGACAACCGGAAACCCCTCTTTTCAAAGGAGGGAGGAAGTCACGTTCAAGTTCAAACAGGTCATCGTGGTAAGGTCGGATTTAAACATGAGCCCAGGAAAGCTTGCGGTTCAAGTTGCCCATGGCTCGGTCGGATCGGCTGAGAAAGCTAGGCGCGAACACCGCGATTGGTTCACAGCGTGGTTGGCTGAAGGACAGAAGAAAGTTGTGGTGAAGGTGGTGGATGAAAGCGAGTTACGCGAGCTCCAAGAACAGACGGCCAAGACAGGATTGCCGCACGAGCTGATTCAAGACGCTGGCCTGACCGAACTCCCGCCAGGCACCGTTACTGTGCTCGCGATAGGCCCGGCGCCGAATGAGCTCGTGGATAAACTCACCCGTGGCCTCCCCCTAGTCTAGGTGGATGAGATGAAGTTGAGCCGCGCAGGGGAGCGAAGTCTGGTAGAGATCGCGCGAAGGATATGCAGACGGGGCCCTCGAGTCAGAGTTGGGATAGGAGACGACGCTGCTGCAATCGACATCGATGATCGCTATCTAATTGCTACCACCGACATGCTCGCCGCTGGAACCCATTTTCCACCGGGCACAACACCTGAGCAGATGGGGTGCAAAGCTGTCGTCGCAAACCTGAGCGACTTGGCAGCTATGGGGGCGGAACCCTTGGGGTTGATTTTCTCTGTTGCCCTCCCGAGAAGGTTCGAGGTGTCGTTCGTTGAGCGACTCGTGAAAAGCATGGATGCAACGGCGCGCAAGCACGGCACATACGTTGTCGGGGGGGACTTGGACGAAAGCGAGGAGGTCACGATATCTGGAGCGGCCTTTGGTCTGGCTGGTAGGCGTGAACTGCTGAGGCGCTCGGGCGCTAGAGATGGTGACTTGGTGGCTGTGACTGGCAAGTTGGGCGCAGCTTCGGCAGGTCTCAAAATTCTCTTGAAAAAGTTGCCCGCCACAGGATACCGGAAGCTTGTCCAAGCCCAGCTCGAGCCCACTGCACGAGTGAGAGAGGGTAGAGTCCTTGCGCGAAGCGGGTCGGTAACGGCGGCTATAGATGTGACCGATGGACTGGCATCGAACCTCTGGCAGCTAGCGCGAGAGAGCAAGGTCGGGGTTGTCATCGAGCGCGAGCGAGTGCCCGAACATCCACTCGTGGGCCGTTTCGCGGTTCACCACAAGTTCAACTTGGACGATTTCGTGTTATTCGGCGGTGAGGATTTTGAACTTCTCTTCACCGTTCGGTCGGGGGGTTGGCTGAATGTCAGGCGCTCTCTCAAACGATTGGGGACCGCGGCTACTGTTATCGGGCGCGTCGAACGCGGACATGGTGTGTACATCAGAAGTGCTGGCAGGTTGCGCCCCTTGCCAGACCGCGGCTATGAGCATTTCAGGTGAGCGCAACACTCATAACTCGGCTTGACCTTGTGTTTTAGGGGTTGAAATTGGACATCAGCACCGTCGTCGAAGGATTGAGCGCCCAAGAGAAGAAGGTCCTGCTTGCCCTCCAACAGCTCGAGGGAAAGGCCAGCGTCGCTGATGTCGGCAGGCGGGCGGGCCTCGACCAAGCTACGGTGATGCGGGCTGTCCTCACCCTATCCGAGCATGGTTTGATAGAGGTGTTTGAGAAAAAAATCTCGAAGGCTATTCTCACCCCTGAAGGCTGGGGGTACGCGCGCGATGGGTTACCAGAACGTCGGATGCTCGTAGCGCTGGCCAGCTGTGGGTCTGAAGTCGCCGATGAAATTGCCGCCCGCGCGGCCCTAAAGGAAGATCAGAAGCAGATAGCGCTCACGTGGCTAAAGCGCAAGGGTTGGGCAGAATTCCTCAGGCGTGAGGAAAAAACTCTTCTGAGTATAACCGAAGGTGGTGGCGCAGCTCTTTCCCAAAAGACGCCCGACGAAACGCTGCTCGAACTGCTCTCCGCCCAAGAGCGCAACGTCGACGAGTTACCGGCCGACATGAAGGAACCGCTCCGCACCTTGGTGGGCCGGAAGCTGGTGAGGCTGGAAGAGGAAACGCAGCGCGAGCTGAAGCTGACCACCATCGGGATACAGGCCTTGGAGCTTGGAATCGAACCGACCGAGGAGGTGAGCGAGCTTACCCATGGACTGCTTATGAGCGGGCGATGGCAAGAGGTCAAGCTCAGGCGTTATGATGTCGTCGCCCCCGGCGCGCCTATATATCCCGGGAAGATTCACCCACAGCAGCAGGTTATCGACGAGCTTCGGGAGATATTGCTGGAGATGGGTTTTGTCGAGATAAGGGGCAAAATCGTGGAGTCCGAGTTCTGGAACTTCGACGCTTTGTTCCAAGCCCAAGATCACCCCGCCCGCGAGATCCATGACAGCCTATCGTTATCCAAACCCGAACGGACCAAGCTGCCACAGCTCGTGTTAGTCAAGCGCGTGGCCGCTGCGCATGAGCATGGCGTCGCTGGGTCGAAGGGTTGGGGCTACAAGTTTAACACCGACATAAGCCGAAGGCCCGTGTTGTGCTCTCAGACGACAGCTGCCACCGTCCGCTACCTGGCCTCGCACCCAGAGCCGCCCGTCAAGGTCTTCTGCATCGACCGCGTCTATCGTCACGAAAAAATAGATTACAAGCACCTCGCGGAGTTTTACCAGGCCGAGGGGATAGTGATGGACCCGGGACTTACGTTGCGCGACATGCTTGGGTACTTGAAACAGATAGTGGTCAAGCTGGGGTTGCCAAAAATAAGGTTCAGACCAGGGTATTTTCCATATACTGAGCCCTCGGTCGAAGCTGATGTTTACTTCCCTGAAAAGCGCGAGTGGCTCGAGGTGCTCGGGGCGGGGATGTTCAGACCGGAGCTGTTGAGACCGCTAGGAGTACGCCACCCGGTACTCGCGTGGGGGATCGGGTTCTCGCGCCTCGCAATGATTAAGCTTGGGATTGATGACATCAGAGATCTCTACCGAAACGACATTGAGTGGCTCCAGAAGAGGAGGATGATATAGCATGCCGTCAATCACGGTAAGCTACCGCGACTTCTGCAAGCTTCTTGGCAAGCGGGTGAAGCAGAGCAAGTTATGCGAGCGCCTCAGCATGCTGGGGGTGGAAGCTGAAGCAGCGGGAGACGAAATCAAGTTAGAGATAGCGCATAACCGCACGGATTTGCTCAGCCCCGAGGGAGTTGCCCGTGCATTGAAAGGTTTTCTAGGGATAGAGGTAGGGCTGCCCCGCTACGAGATCCGCCCATCAAAGGTCACGGTCGAAGTGGATCTGAGTGTCAAATCAATTCGTCCTTACATTGCAGCGGGTGTGGTTACCGGTGTCAAATTGACCGATGATGTGGTTGCCTCGCTCATGCAGGTCCAGGAGAAGCTTCACGCGTCCCTCTGCAGAAAACGTCGAAAGGGCTCGATAGGTGTCTACGACCTCGACACCGTCACACCACCAATCCGCTATACCACCACCTTGCCGGATGGCCTCCGCTTCGTGCCCCTCGATTTCGGCCGCGAGCTGACCCCTGCCCAAATCCTCCGCGAGCATCCAAAAGGGATGGAGTACGGCTCGATTATACGGGACCTCCCTAGATACCCGCTATTGATAGACTCGCGGGGTGTTGTGCTTTCAATGCCACCCATCATCAACAGCGAAGACACGCGCGTCACGAGCAAAACGAAGGGCTTTTTCATTGATGTTACTGGCCTTGATGAACGCGTCGTGAACAAGAGCCTAACTATTTTGATGACAGGACTAGCCGAACGGGGTTTTAGGCTCGAGTCGGTGGCAGTCAAATATCCGAACAAACGGATCCGAACACCTAACCTGGGCCCCCAAAAGTGGTGCCTGAGCGCGCGTAATGCGAACGGATTTATTGGTCTCGATTTGAAGCCGGTAGCTATCGCTAAAATCGCAAAGCGCATGCGATACGGGGTTGCGAATATCGGGGGCGACGTTCTGACGCTGCTCGCTCCACCCTATAGGGCAGACATCATGCATGAAGTGGACCTTATCGAAGACATCGCGATTGGTTACGGTTACGATCGTTTGGAGCCCACACTCCCCAAGGTTTTGACCACCGGAGAGCGGTCCCCCATCGAGAGGATCAGCGATAAAGCTAGACGAGTGCTGACGGGACTAGGCTTCATGGAGGTGATGACATACACCCTCACAAACCCACATGTGAGCTTCGAACTCATGCGGGCGAAGGGCGACGCGGTAGAGATTGCGAACCCGGTGTCGGAGGACTACACGACCGTCAGAAATTCGCTGCTTCCATCGCTCCTCTCGGTCCTGCGGGAGAACCGACGCAACCCGTTGCCCCATCAGATTTTCGAGGTCGGGGATGTCGTGGTGTTGGATGAAAAAACGGAAACTGGGGCGAGGAACGTGCGGCGTGCAGCGGCGGCAGTGATAGGCGAGGGCATCGGGTTCACTTACATCAAGGCCGCCGCGGAGGCCCTGCTCCGCGAGCTTGGGATCAGTTGGGAGGTCCGCGCGACGTGGCACCCAAGCTTCTTGGATGGCCGCGTTGCCGAGCTGGTGGTAAGGGGTAAGCGCTTGGGTCTTGTGGGTGAGCTATATCCAGAGGTCATCCTTGGGTTCGAGCTCGAACATCCAGTAGCTGCATTTGAAATCGACCTAGAATAAAAATTAGATTACACGTCATCTGACTTTCAGCGCATATTTCCCGGGGTTGGTGATGTTGAGTCGCTTCGCGATTTCTGAGTTCTCGGGGTCCAGCACTACCACATAACCAGCCCAGTCGTCAGATAGGGATGTTCCCCCGCAATTTGGGCAGGTGCCCTCATCGACAATGAAGTTACAATTACGGCACGCTTTTTCGGTCAAGTCTTAGCCCCCTTGCGGGCCTCCTCGATCCACTCGAGCTTGCCGAGGCCAGGTTGCCGCATGGTCAGGCCTATCTTCCCCCCCTTCATGCCACGCTTCAGGCTGACGTTCACGATACGTGCCCTGACCTTGTCCCCTTCCTTGAGCGCGCGCTTGGACTCCTTCCCGTATAGGGTGCCCTTTTTCTTATCGTAGCCCACGAAATCGTCCATCACTTGCGACACGTGCACGAGCCCATCGATGGGGCCCAGTCGAATGAACCCCCCAAACTCAACTATCTCAACAACCTCACCGAGCACGACCTCGTTGACTTCGGGTTTGTAAACGAGTGCCTCGAAAATCACGTCGTGGTAGGAGGCCCCGTCCCCCATGATTATCCTACCAACCCCGACCTCTTTGAGCTCGGTTATGGCAAGGATGGTGCCGATATCCTTGTCCGTCAGCCCTACGTAATTCTTGCGAAGGACGTCGATGATGACCTCATTCAGCGGCTCGGAGAACCTGCTAGGGAGCACCCGAACCGTATCCTCCACGGTCATAATTTTGTACATTTATTCACCTGAATTTTTTCTTGTACTGTTTTAAAGCGCGGGCCACGACTTGGCGCGCGGCATCGGCGCTACGCCACTCCAGCACCTTTGTCTCCTTTCCCTCCAGCTCCTTATAAACACTGAAGAAGTGGGTGAGCTCTTTTAGCAGATGGGCTGGAATCCCTCTGAGCGCCCTCACCCGGGCAAAACGTGGGTTTCCTAACGGCACGGCTAAGATCTTGTCGTCCGGCCTCCCCTCGTCGAGCATTCGGAGCAACCCTATGGGTCGAACCTTGAGCACGCTCCCCTGAAAAGAGGGCTCATCGCCGAATACCATCACGTCCACGGGATCACCGTCCTCCTCGTATGTCATGGGGATGAACCCGTAGTCGACCGGGTAGTGGAGGGGAGAGTGGAGCACGCGGTCAAGCCTGAATACGCCCGTTTCCTTGTCGTACTCATACTTGTTGCGGCTGAGTTTCGGGACCTCTACCACAGCATCAACGATTCTAGGGGCTCTTTTGTCCTGTTTGATTTCCTTCCAGAGGTTTACCACCCGCGACCACCATCCTCATGCCAGCAGCAACGGCGCCGAGATCAGCGCAACCCAAGACATAAGCTTGATTAGGATATTGAGCGACGGGCCGGCCGTGTCCTTGAACGGGTCCCCGACAGTGTCCCCTATCACGGCCGCCGCATGCGTTTGTGAACCTTTCCCACCAAAACGCCCGAGTTCGATATATTTTTTCGCATTGTCCCATGCTCCTCCCGCGTTTGCCATGAGCAGGGCAAACACCAAACCCACGCCTATGCTCCCCGCCAAGAAACCACCGAGCGCTGCTTTGCCGAGGACAAGCCCGACCACGAGGGGAATCACAAGAGCAGAAATCCCTGGGATGATAAGTTCTCTTAAAGCGCCTCGTGTGGCTATGTCGATGCATCGCGCGTAATCGGGCTTTGCCTTTCCTTCCATTAAACCCGGGATCTTTTTGAACTGTCTCCGCACCTCCCCGACCATCCTAAACGAATTTCTGCCCACCGCAAGAATCGTTAACGCACAAAAGAGCGCAACCGTGGCACCTCCTATGAAGAACCCTGCCACGACCTTCGGGTCCAATAGATTAAGTGTCTGAATATTAGCGAAGGGCTCTGAGGTGTAGGTTGCAAAAAGCGCTATTGCGGTTAAAGCTGCTGAACCTATCGCGAACCCCTTACATATTGCCTTCGTTGTGTTCCCGACTGAGTCGAGGGTATCGGTAACCCTCCGAACTCTTCCTGGCATTCCCGACTGTTCAACGATGCCGCCCGCGTTGTCCGCGATTGGTCCGTACGCATCGGATGCAACTATCATCCCTGTGACAGAGAGCATACCTACTCCTGCAAGACAAATACCGTAAAACCCAGCGGTGACAGAAACAGCGCCTCCCGCCGCAACGAATGCGACGACGACCGCCGTTGCTATAGCAATAATAGGGAGCACAACGCTAAGCAGACCAAAGGAGAAACCCGCTAGCAAATCTATTGCTGCGCCCGACTGAGCAGAGTGAGCTATGAACTGGGCGGGACGGTGGATTCGATTTGTGAAATAGTCAGAAGTCATCCCAACCACTAGCCCCGCCATCAATCCCGAGAGAACGGCGACAAACAACCCCCACCCATTTCCCCATCCAAACATGTATACGACTAGGAATAGTGAGCCCGCGGCTGTGATACTAATTGCGGCTATGCTCGCGCTATTGAGGGCGTAGCTTGGATCTTTGCCTTTTTTGACCCTGACGAAAAAAATGCTCACAATCGAGGCGAAAATCCCCATTGCTGCTATCCACAACGGCAAAGTCACCGCCGCCGAGCCGTAGGTGGCTTGAACAGTCCACCCGACCACCATGGCCGCTATGATGCTCGCCACATAGGACTCGAAAAGATCCGCCCCCATTCCCGCCACATCACCAACGTTGTCGCCCACGTTGTCGGCTATGACCGCTGGGTTCCTAGGATCGTCTTCTGGAATTCCCTTTTCAACCTTCCCAACCAAATCCGCACCAATATCGGCAGTTTTGGTGTAAATGCCGCCGCCCACCCTGGCGAAAAGTGCCACGGCGCTGGCCCCAAATCCATACGGCAGAATAAACATCGGGTTTCCAAACAAATGGTAAAAGAGGAGCACCCCAAGCAGACCGATCCCTACGGCCACCATGCCCATCACAAGCCCGCCGCGAAAAGCTATTTTCAACGCCCTATCAACCCCGGCGCGCGCAGCATTCGCAGTTCTGGAGTTCGCCCTTATCGCGACATGCATGCCAAGGACGCCGGCGATGGTCGAGGAAAGGGCCCCGACTAAAAATGCCACTGATGCCTGCCACCCCCAAGCTGGGATGAAAAGGAGTAGGACAGCGATCGCAAAAGCAAACGCCCATATGGTGGTGTACTGCCGCTTGAGATAGGCTGTTGCACCCTCGTAAATTGCGCCAGAGATCTCCCTCACGCGGGGCGGGCCCGGACTCTCCTTTAGGATCAAACGTGCCGAAATCGCAGCAACCAGCAATGCTGCCAGCCCTGTTATCGGGAGAAGGAACCCCAAACTCAATCGCTCACCCTAAATCCAGCCGTCTACTGCAAGGTGCGACTTTTGGCGTAAATAAATTACTGGGACGCCCCGGCGCCTCAGCTCCTTTCTCAGGGCCGCATCGGTAGTCCCAACCGCGCATTGCTTGTTGGTCGCGAGGTTTAGAATCGATTCATCAGCGCCGCCTTTTGCTTTGATTACCGATCCCCGTTTGGCCAACATCAGACCAATCCTCGCTGCCACCCTCTCCTCTGGCTTTCCTTTTTCAGAAATCTGTTCGAGCTCACGCATGACTGGGCTCAGGATTACTAGTTTATAGCGGCGGCCCAGCAACTTCTCGAGTTCGCTCACGACATCGACACCAAACATACCTGGAATCATCAGGAAGTTTGTGTCCGCGATGATCTGCAAGCTAATTCCTCCTCAAAAGAAAAATGGGCTAAACGACGGTTTCTCCTTTGAACCTTGTTATTTCTTCGATTGGGGTTTTTAGAATTTTAGATGCCTCAAAAATCTCAATCGCCACCACTTTGCCTTTCTTATCATAATCAACGAGGATGTCCTCTTTTTCTTCGCTATAATCATACTTCTTCCCGCTGAACCGGATGTAGATGATATCATTCTCCTTGTCACAATCGATCTTCATGATCTGTCCACACCATTCAACTTATAACACCGTACCCAACCAAGCGCCACCTGCCAGCCACGCGGCGACTCAAGGCCGCCCGTGCGCCTCGCTCGGCGCACACCGGGAGCTTCAGCCTCAGCGTGGCTTTGGCACCCCTGACGCTCGCAATTGTCCCAACGGTCATCGCCGTGCCGACGTTCAGCATGAGGGTCTCCCCAGTTACGAGGGGTTTTACCTCGAGTTCCTTCGGGAGCCCAACTACACGCTCCATTAGGTGGACCTCAAGCTCCAACGTTTCAAGCACCTCGGGAAGACTCCCATGGGAGCCAATGATCGAACCAACGAGCGAATCCCCCTTGGCCAGCGATGGGTCAAGCAGGGTGCCAACGCCAAGCAGGCCCCCCGGCGTGGCTTCCTCGAGCGGGCTGCCCATCGCATGGAGGCTGACCACCTTGGAGTCCAAGTGCTGCCACGTTGTCCTGCCCTCACGGCTCACCTTTATGCCCGGTCGAATTTCTATGGTATCGCCCACACGGAGCTTACCCTGGATGAGCGAGCCCCCCAAAACACCTCCCGTCAATTTCTCCGGTTTTGTCCCCGGACGGTTGACATCGAAGGAGCGGGCAACGTACATACGCGGGGGCTTCGTGAAGTCTCGCTCGGGCGTGGGGATGTGTTTCTCGATAGCCTCAACCAGCTTGTCGATGTTAGCCTTGTGGATGGCGGAGATTGGGATAATTGGAGCGTTCTCGAACGGGGTGCCTGCGAGAAACTCCTTTATCTGCCGGTAGTTCTCGAGGACCTTCTCGCGCGAGACGAGCTCGATTTTGTTCTGAGCCACGACAAGGTTTCTCACTCCAATTATATCAAGGGCCATCAGGTGCTCCTTGGTCTGGGGCTGCGGGGCGGGCTCGTTCGCGGCGATCACGAGTATCGCGCCGTCCATGATCGCGGCCCCGGAGATCATCGTGGCCATGAGCATCTCGTGCCCCGGGGCGTCGACGAATGAAACGCGGCGCAGGAACTCGGTCTTTGCCCCGCAATACGGACACTTCTCCTTGGTGCTGTGGCGGCCGCACTCCGGGCAGCGCATGAAGGAGGTGTCAGCGTAGCCAAGCCGAATGGTGATGCCGCGGCGGATCTCCTCGCTGTGCACATCCGTCCAGATGCCGGAAAGTGCCTCGGTCAACGTCGTCTTTCCGTGGTCTATATGGCCAACGAGACCTATGTTGACGACCGCTTGCGGCAATTTTCCACCTCGCCCAAATTTTCAGCTCACAGAATATAAAACACGCAGGCTTGAATTTGTGTGTGTATGAAGTTTTATGATGTGCGTTTACTTCTCTTCCGCCTTTGCCTCTGGTTCCTTGGGGGCCAAGATTTCCTCGATGGGCTTCTCCCCGCGCTTCACGATCTTCGCGTTCAGTTGCGTTATCGCCTCCGAGACCCTTGCCCCACGCACTCGCTTCCGGCGGCGCTCCCCCCGCTTCCGTGGCGAGAAGCCTGCGCCGCCCGCCAGCAGGACGCTCGTCCGCCCTGTGCCGTAGATGTCGGCCCGCATGGGGAAGCCGTCGCGGTCGGTTCCCCCCGTCAGCTGTAGCTCGTATCCCGGGAGCCCGACTACCTCCCCGCCGATCTTGTCCCCTATGCGGAGTCCCACCAGCCTACGGGCCTCCGGGTCGTGCGCCTCGAGCTTGTAGCTCTTGCCCGTCTCCGGGTCTGCGACAACGATTTTGAACGGCATTTACATCACCCCATACATCGGATTCTCACGTTGCTTGATTGCGATTATCTCGTCCAGCACCGCCAGCTCGTCCCCCGAGAGCAGGTCCCGCAGCTCCCGCTTCAGGGCGAGCACATGGTCTCTTGGGATATCCGTGTATAAAACATCGCCCTCCATAATATGGCGCCCAACCATTGGGCCCTCAATCGAGACCGCCAGCTCCTCCCCAATCTTGGCTTCTTGTACAGACTTTTTCTCCTTCTGCAGCTCGCGAACCGTGCCCACGGGCTTGCCGTCCTTGTTCATCAGGGGCACTTTTGACCTGAGCACCCCCCCAAGCACATCCACCCCAATAATGGCTGGGTGGCTCCGTCTGAACACGTAGCCGGGCTTGAGGGTGAACTTGGCGGGTCTCACGTACCCCTCCAACCGCTCCGCCCTCACCTCCTCCCGCTTCTGCTTCGCCCACTCTTCATATTCCTCGAGCAATCTGTAGATGATCTCTTCCCGCAGGATCTGCACGCCCTCGCGCTCGGCCTCCACCTGCGCGTCGGGGAGGACCTTCACATTGAACGCTAGCACCACCCCAAGCAACGGGTCGCTCTTTCCCACGCCCACGGCCTCGACCACATCGCGCCGCGAGACATCTCCCACATCCGCACGTCGGATGGGGATGTTTTTAGCTTGGAGCTGCCCCTCAAGCGCCTCGAGGGAGCCGAGAGCATCTGCCTTCACCACGACCCCACTTATATCAGCGCTTATCCTGACGCGCTCGAGCTCCCGCTGCATTTCCTGCCACAACTTCTCAGCACCCGTGATTTCCCGAACCACCAACAGAGGGGCCCCGGCCACAACGCCTTCGAGGTCGGGCGCGGCCACTTTTACTCCAGCTGCCGCGTAAACCTTCTCGACTGGGTTGAACCGATCCTCTGGGTCGCGGATCTCGTCGAGCGGTTTTGGTTGAAGAAGTGCACGGATCTTTGAAGTTATGACTTTCTCGAGCCCCCCGACGGCAATAAGATCCCCCCTCGCAAGCGTGCCATCATACACGATGACGTCAATGGTTTTGCCGAGGCCAACCTCCTCCTTGACCTCGAGCACAGTCCCGCGCGCCGGGCCCTTCACCTCGACAGTCAATTCTTTTTCCAGAAAGCGCTGCGCGAGACCAGACAGCACGGTGAGGACCTCTGGCACACCCTCTCCCGTCTTTGCGCTGGCGGGGACGATTGCGACCTGCCTCCGGAAGTCGCTCACCCGGTCGAAACGTTCCGACTCGAACCCAAGCTCGTGAAGCTTCCCCACTAACTCGTAGATCTTGTCGTCGAGCGCGCGCTGCACCTCTGGACGCTGGCGGGCGAAGGATTCCAAAAAGGAGGCCTTCTGGATCGATTGCCAGCCCGGGATGAGATCGATTTTGTTTGCGACGAGCATGAAGGGGGTCTTGTAGGTTTTCAGAATCGTTAACGACTCGAGCGTCTGGGGCATGAAGCCCTCGTTGATGTCCACCACAAGAGCAGCTAGGTCCGCAAGCGCGCCGCCGCGACGGCGCAAGTTTGTGAACGCCTCATGCCCGGGGGTGTCGATGAAAAGCAGGCCAGGAAGCGTCACCTGTATTTTTAATTTTTCGAGGAGCCCGCCGCAAATTTTCTTAATGGTCTCTACTGGTATTTCACTAGCCCCAACGTGCTGAGTTATCGCGCCAGCTTCGCGCGCGGCTACGGTGGTCCCTCTGATGCTGTCCAACAGCAGTGTTTTTCCGTGGTCGACATGTCCTAACACCGTGATCAAGGGCTGCCTAACTTTACGCTCCCTCATTTTTGACACCAAGTTAATGGTGGATACCCCAATTTAAGTAGGGTATCACAGCTCCGCGCCAGAATCCACTAAATCTGAAAAAAGAGTGACAACTCGCGCTTGGCGCTTTTCGCAGAATCTGAGGCGTGAATAACATTTTCCGTTATGCTTGTCCCAAAATCGCCCCGAATCGTCCCTTCTGCTGCCTTTCTCCAGTCTGTGGCGCCCGCAAGCTCTCGCATCTTCGTTATAGCTCGCTCCCCCTCGACCAGCATAACGACGGATTCTCCCCAAATCACGTGCACGATCAACCGCTCGAAGAACTCCTTGCCCCGGTGGACCTCGTAAAGCTTCTCGGCTGTCCGGCGGTTAAGCATCAGCACCTTCTTGGAGACCACCTTCAAGCCAGCCCCGTGGATGCGTGAAACTATCTCATCAACGAGGCCCCTCTTCACGCCATCTGGCTTTATCATGACGAAGGTTCGCTCTTTCAAGCTTTACCCCTCAGCCTGCGGGAGCGTTCGGTCCATTTCACGCGGTGCGGCTTGCGGCCTAGCCGTTCATTGTGCTCGCACTTGCTAGAACAGAAAAACGAGATCGTCCCATCGCGTCTGACGAACATCAGACCGCTGCCGGGCTCGACGCGCCCGCCGCAGAAAGAGCACTTTCGCGCCACTGGCATCTACGGCACCCTGATCTCTCTTGCTTCCCGCTCGGTCTCGCGGAGCATCAAAATGTCGCCAACGCGCACCGGCCCCTTGACGTTTCGAGTTATGATCCGTCCCTTGTCACGCCCTTCGAGTATCCTACACTTGACCTGCATGATTTCCCCAGTTATCCCGGTGCGTGCTCGGATCTCGATTACCTCGGCGGGGAAGCCGAGTTCCACCTCAGCCGGCATTCGACTCACTTCTTAAACTCTTTGATGCGTTCGATGATCTCCTTGACGGTTGCCGTCGCCTTCCCGGGCTCGGCTATCACTACCGCGGCTGCCCCGACATCTATGCCAGCGGCGGCCCCGAGCTCGCGTTTGCTCGGGACGTAGATGTAGGGGATGCCCTTCTCGTCGCAGAGTGCGGGAAGGTGGGCGACGATCTCGGGCGGCTCAACGTCTTCTGCAATCACCACTAGCACAGCTTGCTTGCGCTCGATGGCCTTAGTCGCTTCGTTCGTCCCCCTTCGGAGCTTCCCGGTGTCGCGTGCGCCTTCGACCGCCTCGTACGCCTTGTCCGCTAGGTCCTTAGGGACCTCGAATCGCACGTAAATTGGCTTTGCCACTTTCACACCTCCTTCAGCAGACCTCATCATTCACAGGTTTGTGGCTCGTTATAGGGTGGTGTACTACGGATAAAAGATTGTGGTATTGGTGGTTTACACTTGTGTGCGTGCGTTGAATCCTTCAGTTTATCTATGCCCATAAACCGAGACCAGCTTCGGTTTTACCGCCTCGATTCTGACAAACCCGTAACGTTCAAACTGCACGATGTCGCCAACCCGCAGCCCCGCCACCGCAGGCTCTGCCAGCCCTTGCTCCTTGGTATTGTCGGGTTTTATCACCTCTACCTCGACTGCGCTGGCTGAAACCCAGTGGATCTTGGGCACATTGGCGACCTCCAAGCTGTGAAACTCGGCCTCCAAGGGCTCCCCTTTACTGATCAACTCCACGTTCATCAGGTCCTTAAGCCGAAAGATATCCCCCTCGTCCAAGGTAGCGGCGTCCTCGCGCGACAGGTAAAAAACTAACGCGTCCCCCTCCTTAGCGAGTTGCAGAATACGCTCCCCCGCTTCCTTCCTGCTCGGGTGGAGGCGAATGCGCGCTTCCCCCAGCTCCGGCGCCTTGCGTACCAGCAGCTTCACAGGGTTCGCCACGAAGAAGTACCTATTCGCTAGTTCGTCCGCAAATTTTCGATTGTACGCGTAGAGGGTCTCCCAGCTTAGCGAAGCGTCGACGGGAGTCGGCCCTATGTCCAAAATGAGCTGCTTGATCGCCTCGGGCACGAAGCCCCGCCGGTGGAGCGCAGCTATGGTAGCAAGCCTGACATCATCGTAGCCAGCAAGCTCGCCCCTCCTGATGGCGCGCATCGTCTGGGTTTTGCTCAGGGCTACACTAGGCATAGCCAAGCGCCCGTACTGTACGGCTGTAGGATACTCCCATCCTAAATGATCGTAGAGCGCGCGCTGACGCTGCTCGTTCACCTCGTGCTCCTTGCCGCGAATTATGTGAGTTATCCCCATCTCGTGGTCATCGATTGCCACAGAGAAATTGTAGAGAGGCCAGACCCAGTAGCGTTCGCCGACCCTCGGGTGGAGTTTTGTCACTATGCGCAGCGCCGGCCAGTCCCGCACTGCGGGATTCGGGTGCCCCAAGTCTGTCTTGATGCGCACGACCACCGCACCCGCTTCGAAACCGCCGGCAAGCATCCGACCCCAGCGGCCCAACTGCTCCTCAGCTGGAAGCTCGCGGCATGGGCAAGGCTCCCCGCTATCGCGCAGCTCGCGAAACTTTTCGACCTTGCAAGTGCACACATATGCTTTGCCTTCGCGTAGTAGCTGTTCGGCGTAACCGTAATAGATTTCGAGACGGTCTGACTGTATGTACTCTTCGTCCCAACTCAGGCCCAACCACCGGAGGTCTCGCTTTATCAACTCGTACATCTCAAGCAGTACGTTCTCGGGGTTTGTGTCCTCAAAGCGAAGGATGAACTTTCCCTTGTAGCGGCGGGCGTACTCGTGACTCAGCAGGGCGGCCCTGATGTGCCCTATGTGGAGGGGACCGTTTGGGTTTGGGGCGAAACGAGTTATGATTGTAGGATATTTTTCAGCGCCCGGCAGGTCAGGTAGCCCACGCCTCTCCTCGGGCTTCGGCTGCTCCACTGGCCCGACCTTCCGAAGCTGAAACAGCTGCTCTTCGTGGGGAAGCGTGTTGACCTCTGAGACCACCTGTTCTACGATTCCCAAGAGTTCATCAATTTTCGACCGCCATCCGGGAAGCTCCGCCACGAGCTTTCCAAGCACGGCCTTTTCACTCGCCTTCCCCCTGTGTTTTATCGCGTTCATGAGCGCCCATCGCAGCGCTTCTCTTCGAACATCCTCCAATCCACTGCCTCCTCAACAAGTCTGTATTGACAACCCAGCATAAGTTTTTCTGCAAAAGAAGTTTTTGGGGGTATAAATTTTCAGAACTCTCGCTTGACGACAAAATCTGCAAGTGCTAGAAGGATCTCCCTAGCTCCCGATTTGGGGATAACATCAAGCTCAGATTTTGCCTCAGCGACTAACTTTCTCGCTCTCTCGGCTACATAATCGATTGCTCCCGAGTCCCTCAGCACCTTAATCGCGGCCCCGATATCCCGCTTCGAGGCATCGTGCTTTCCGAGGGTGTGGAGAATGGTGGCCCTGCCTTTTTTAGAGGCTGTTGCAAGAGCCCTTATAATGATCAGCGTTCGCTTGCCCTCGCGGATATCGCTGCCTATCGGCTTGCCGAACTTCTCCTGCTTGCCCGAGACGCCGAGCACATCATCCTGCATCTGAAAAGCTATGCCTATCAGGCGGCCGTATCTCGCGAGCGCCCTCACTTGCTCCGGCTTCCCGCCCCCCAAGAGAGCTCCCACCTTTGTCGATGCCTCCATCAGCGCCCCCGTCTTTCCGCTCACCATGCGCATGTACTCCCTCTCGCTCACCTTGGTGCGACCCTCAAACAACATGTCGAGCGCTTGCCCCTGGCATATCTCAAAGCTCGCCTTGCTGACCGTGTCGAACAACTCGGCCGTGCGCTCGCCACCCAGCTTGAGCCTGCGAGCATTTGCCGAAATTGCCTCAAACACCTTGGCGAATAGGGCGTCTCCGGCAACGATCGCGATGGGCTCCCCCCAAAGCACGTGCACCGTTTTCACGTTACGCCTGAACTCATCCCGGTCCATGATATCGTCGTGAATCAGGGTGAAGTTGTGAAGTAATTCAAGGGCCGCGGCGGTTTCGATCGCATCCTCGGGTTTTCCCCCAACGGCCTCACATGCGGTCAGTGCTAGGCACGGACGAAGCCGCTTCCCCCCTGCCTCGATCAGGTGACGGGTCGCCTTCGCTAAAACACTTGGCTTGAGCCCGGGAGGAACCCAGCGGTCAAGTTCCCGCTCGACTAGGCGCGCGCGTTCATCGAGATATTTCAACACATCCATGCTAACCACCAATCCTCAGGGAGATTCCGTTCCGGAGCTGGTGCAGGTGCCCGCCCGAGTAGCCGAGCTCCCTGCCAAGATCGACCATGAGCCTGAGTTTGTCGGGGGTGCCGTGGCAGGGTATGAGGTGTTCAGGGCGCACGAGCTGGATGAACTCTGCGGTGTCGACTTTTCCAGCGTGCCCGGAGACGTGGACGTTGCGGTGGATGCTGGCCCCCTGGGCACGGAGCTTGGTCTCTAGGAGCTCGCGGTTGGATTCGTTGATGGGGTTCGGGATGACGCTCGCGGAAAAGATGACTTCGTCCCCCTCCCTCACCTTCAGCGGGAGCTTGCCATCCGCTATGCGGGATAGCACGGAGGTCGGCTCACCCTGATGCCCGGTACAAATCAACACAAAATCCTCCCGCGCCCGGTCAACCTCTCGGAGCAGGTTGTGCACGGCGTTCGGGCGCCCATGAATACGCAGCTCCTGCGGGAAATCCACCAACCCCAAGTCGAGCGCTGATGTGCAGTAGTTGCGGAGAGAGCGCCCAACCAAGACCGGGGTGCGCCCAAGCTCGAATGCCAAATCGACCATCGACTTCAGCCTTGTGATGTGGGATGAAAATGTGGTCGCGAGAACTAGTCCCCCGCCAGAACTCGTCTCCTTCATGACCTCGTGCAGCATTTCCCTGACATGCGCTTCCGTAGGGGTCGGGCCCGGCTCGTCCACCCTTATCGCACCAACCATGGCAGCGGACAGGCCCTCTCTGGCCAACCGCTTCAGCCTCACGCGGTCCGTTTTGTAACCTAGGAGTGGTTCCTCATCGAGTTTGAAATCACTGGCGCAGAGAATTGATTCACCCCCTCTTTTGGCCAATATCAAGACCGTCTGAAGGATGCTGTGCGTGACTGGGATGAACTCCAACTCGATCCCATCGACTTTTACCTTGTCACCCGGCATCACTGGCCTGAGCTCATTTTTGACCTTGAATCCGCGCTCCTCGCGTATGATCCGCTTGGTGAGTTCTAGGGTGAAGGGTGTGCCGTAGATGGGGGCATCGTACGCGTGGGCGAGTTTGCCGACCGCGCCTATGTGATCGAGGTGCCCATGGGTCAGCACTATCGCCTTGACCTTTCGGCCGTGTAGAATGCCGTCGTCGGGGATACCGTTGATATTTATTAGTTCCTCCCGACTCATGTCTCCAATTTCCGCGTCCTCGAACGCCATGATGCTGTCGAGCCTGATCCCCATGTCCACAACAATATAGCTGCCATCGAAGCCCAGAGCAGTCATGTTTTTGCCGACTTCACCCAAGCCGCCCAGGGGGAGGATTTCGATAGTCATCGCCTTCCCCGCTTTCCGAGCTCGTCTGGGTTCACGCCGCGAGCGAGTAGCCAATCACGTGTCCTGCCTGTGATGACCAGCTGTGCCCCGCGCATATCCTTAACCCGCTTACATCCGGTTAAAAACATTGCAGCTTTTAGCTCGGCCATGAAACCACGCAGAGACCCCACAACTGCTTCTTTACCACGCGGAGCAACCCGGAGAACTGGCAGCGCCACCCCGACGAGGTCCGCTCCCAGCGCCAGCGCCTTGGCCGCATCGAGGCCCGTACGTATCCCGCCGCTAGAGATAATCGGAACCTTGACCGCGGCCGCAACTTCGGCTGTTGACACGGCTGTTGGTATGCCCCAATCCCAGAAGGTGAGCCCAACGCTTGAGCGCTTCGGTGCCCTGAGGGCCTCGACCCCTGCCCAAGAGGTGCCGCCCGCCCCGCTGATGTCAATTGCCGCTGTGCCCGCCCGGACGAGTTTCCTCGCGACTTCCGCACTCACCCCGCTGCCCGTTTCCTTAGCTATCACGGGGACATCTAGCCCCCTGCAGACCCTCGCGAACTTCGCCAAAGCCCCGCGGTACTCTGGCTCTCCCTCGGGCTGCACGAGTTCCTGGAGTGGGTTCATGTGAATCGAGAGGGCATCTGCGTCCAGCATCTCGACCGCCTTGCGCGCCTCGGCTACCCCATAGCCCTGGGTGAGCTGCGGCATTCCTAGGTTGCCGACGAGGAAGACATCTGGGGCAACGCTTCGGACCTCGTATGTCTTGGCCAGCTTGGGGTCCTCGATGGCTGCCCTCTGGCTTCCGACACCAAATGCCAAACCTAGCTCCTGCGCCGCAGAAGCCAGCGCCAAGTTAAGCTTCCTTCCACGCTGGTTCCCGCCAGTCATCGCGGAAATCATGATCGGCGCATTCAGCTTGGCCCCTAGAAAGG
The DNA here is from genome assembly GCA_030016755.1 of Candidatus Hodarchaeaceae archaeon. Classification (GTDB taxonomy): domain Archaea; phylum Hadarchaeota; class Hadarchaeia; order Hadarchaeales; family Hadarchaeaceae; genus JASEJC01. The sequence continues at coordinate 27,524 of JASEJC010000007.1, forward strand.
AGGTTCGCAAGTCGACATCATTGAGGTTGAGCTCAGGGAGCGCCACGTGAACAAAGTCAATATCCTCAAAACCCGTGGTCTTGAACATGGCTTCGACATCCTGCTTCAGACATATGTTTAGGTGGTCGAGCTTCCTGATTACGGTTTTCCTGCCCATCTGCTACCTCCTCACAATCACCGTGCCGAGACCCCGCTTGCCTTGGATCGCTTTTCTTATAACGCCTGGTTTTGTAGCATTCACGATTTCCGCCTCCACGCCATGCATTGCAAGTGAGATCAGCTCCTTGACCTTACTTCTCATCCCGCCCGTGACATCTTTTACCCCTGCTACGTCGAGCGAGGTGAGTTCTTTATCTACAGGGGTGATCTTTCGCACAAGTTTTGCCCGCTTGTCCTTTTTCGGGTTTGCTGTGTACACCCCATCGACATCCACCCCCAAGATAACCCTGAAAGCGTTGAGTTCCCGCGCGAGATATGCTACTATCTGATCTCCTGAAAGTATGCTCATCCCACTGCGGAGATCTGGCACGGCATCACCATAGAGCACTGGAACCAGCCCAAGCCCAAGTAGTTTTTTGATTGGCGCAAGCTCCATCGATTGAATTCGCCCCCCGCTGACCACCGCGCAGGCTGAGGGTTGCACAGCGATTGCCGGGAGGCCCGCCTTCTGAAGGGCTTCAATCACGTGGGCGTTCAACCGCTCCATGGCGCGGTGAGTGAGCGATAACCCCATCAGTTGCCCCTTGTTTTTGTACCCCTCGGCAATCCTGTACTTTGATGCCACGGGGTGCCCGAACGAGCCCCCACCGTGGACCACCACCAATGGTCCCTTCGCTGCCGCCAGTTCCCGTGCAAGTCGTGTGAGGGTGGCTCGCCTGACTGTAAAGGGCCTGCGCTTGTCGGTGATGACGCTTCCACCGAGCTTGACGATCAATGGCTTCATCTCAGACGCCCTCAGTCTGCCTCTCGTGCAACTTTTACCCAAGGAGCACATTCATCTTCTATTTTTTCTGCAATTTGTTTCAAGTTCTCGAATGGTATGCTATATTTTGAACTTAGATCACTAAGCCACTTGTCTCTACCTTTCAGATAGCTTGGGTGTCCTCCTTGAACGGAGACCATTATTGTTTTAACTGTAATTTCTGCAACAATTTGGGCTGTGGCTAAAGTTACAACAGTTTCAAGCCATTCAGTGGCTTTTTTTATTAGTTTTTTTTGGAACTGCCGAGTCATTTTTCTACCATGCACATTTTTATTTAATAACAATCGCGCCATATCCGACAGCATCTGGGGCTGGTCGAATCTCGTAGGAAGTCGCATACTTTAGGAGCTTTGCTGATTTAGCTACACCCATTAGGGCAAAAAGCATGGCAGTCACGCTTCCAACGCCACACATTGATATCCCGTGCTCCGTGACTGCCTTCAGTAGTTTGGTTGGTGAAAGTTCTAGAATAGCTTTGATAGCTATTTCATCCTGTTTCCTCGCGAATTCGTCCACCCGTAGTCCCCTCGGTGGGGCCTGATAGTAACTAGGACCTGCATGAGTGAAGTCGGTCGAAGCCAACACTACAACATCAGCTCCCTTGATTGCTTTGCCGATCTTTTTGCCTGCCTCTTCAGCTTTGCTGATGTTTCGAGATGGCGCGTACACCGGGACGATTTTAACCTCAGAACTTAGGTGTTGTAGAAAAGGCAGCTGCATCCCAATCGCATGTTCGTCTGCATGCACATCTGGATTTTCCTCGATGTGAATTTTTTCGGCAAGCTTCACATCTACCGGTACTTTCCCCAGTGGAGTGACAAAAGTCTCGGTGGTGATTACGGCATCGTCATACCCAACATGATCGCCACCTATAACGACAAACGTTTCGGGAAACCCGTCTTCCGCCAAAGCGTTAAAAACGTGGGCTGCAACTGGTCCGGAATATTCATATCCTGCATGTGGTACAACAGCCCCCTTGATGCTCCTCTCACCTCTAATCTTCAACTGCGGAACCTTACCTGGGCCCAATCGATGAGTATAACATCTTTCGATTTGCTCTAAAAGTGCCGATTTCTCCTGAATGATTGCCATCATCTCAAAGCTCGAGGGATACCTCACCTATTCACCGCCGGGTTTCATCTCGAACTCCTCGACTGGGACCTCGAACGGCTGGTCCGGTAAGAGCTCCCCCCGTTCTCGGAGCACCTGGCGCGCGAGGAGCCAGTAGACGAGCGCGAGAGCCTTGCGTCCCTTGTTGTTCGTCGGAATGATCAGGTCCACGTCTGCCGTCTCGTTGTCCGTGTCGCAGAGCCCGATGACGGGGATGCCGGCTTGAGCAGCCTCGCGGAGCGGTTGCTCATCTGCGAGCGGGTCGGTGATAACAAGGGCGTCTGGCTCGAGGTAACCTTTGTAGCTGGGGTTGGTGAAGGTCCCAGGAATGAACCTGCCCACCATCGTCCGCATCCCCGTGACTTCACCAAACCGTTGGGCTGGACGTTGCCCGTACTGCCTAGCCGAGACCACAATCACCTTCGATGGCTCCAACCGCGCCAAGAACTTCCCAGCCAAGGTTATCCGTTCGTCGGTCTTTCGCACGTCGAGCACGTAGAGTCCATCCGGTCTGGCCCTGTAAATGAAAGGCGACATGGCCCCGGTCTTCTGTCTGGTCCCTATGTGAACGCCGCTTGAAAGGTAGGTCTCGAAATCCACCAGCCCTACCGCGCCCTCCGCAAACTCGGCTGCGCTCATCTCAATCTCCCCATTCGTGCCTTCTCTCCCAGTTCCTGCTCTATCCGTATTAGCTCGTTAAGCTTTGCCATGCGTTCGCTACCAACCACGCCAGTTTTGACAAGGGGGCATCCCCATCCAACTGCAAGGTTAGCAATCGTCTCGTCGTGGGTCTCCCCGGAACGGTGCGACATCACAGGTATGTAGTCGTGTTTTTTCGCCACCTTTATCGCCGCAAGCGTGTCGCTGAGTGTCCCTATCTGGTTGGGCTTTATTATCACTGCATTGGCAGCCCCCGCTTTTATGCCTTTCTGGAGTCTGGCGACGTTCGTGGTGAACAGGTCATCGCCGCAGATCAGACATTTTTTACCAACTTTGCTCGTGAGTTCAGCGAAGCCATCAAAGTCCTCCTCGTGCAGGGGGTCCTCAACGTAGAAAAGCTTGTAGGTGTCGATGAGCTCGATGATAAAATCGAGTTGCTCTCCCCGATCAAGGGTTTTCCCGCTCCGTTCATAGATGTATGCGTCCTTCTTCTCATCGTAAAGTCTGCTTGCGGCTACATCGAGCGCTGGCCTTATCTCGAATCCGAACTCGCTGCTGGCATCATCACATGCCTGAGCGACCACCTCGAGGGAATCCTCGTTGTTAAGGTTCGGTGCCCAAGCGCCCTCGTCGCCCTTGCCGCCCGTAAACGTTTTATCCTTTTGCTCGAGTAGGTCTCTAACTTTTTTATGAACTTGGGAATTCGCGAACGCCGCATCGAGGAAACTAGATGCACCAACGGGCGCTGATATGAACTCCTGGATGTCCGGCGCGTACCTGCCTGCGTGCGCCCCCCCGCCCAGCACGTTTCCGAGGGGGTAAGGCAGTTGAACCGCCCGCCTGTCGCCCAGATATCTGTAAAGGGGCATGCCGTGAGTAGACGCCGCAGCCTTCGCCACAGCCATCGATATCGCCACCGCAGCGTTGCCTCCCAGCTTGGAAAAATTGGATGTGCCATCGAGCTCGTGAAGGATTGAATCTAGCTCTTCCTGCCCCCCCACCGGCCTGCCGACCAACTTCGACGCGATTGTCTTCCTCACCAGCTCGATTGAAGCATCCGGCCCGCCGCTGGGGAACGCCACGACCTCGTGCTTTCCCCTGCTAACTCCGCTCGGGGCCGCTGCCCTGCCGGTCCCTGTCGCCCTGCCGCGCCTCACCACCACCTCAACTTCGATGGTCGGATTTCCCCGGCTGTCCAGAATCTTGCGAGCTGAAATTTTCTTGATGACGAGTTTCTGCAAGCCTGTCACCTATCCGACATCGCTGGGGAGCCTTAAAATGACTTCCATCTCGGTCTCTAGAGAATTGAGCTGGATTGTAAGTGGCTAGCTTATAAATTTTATCCGAACTAAAACGCCGAAAGGACGGAAATTAGGTACTGATAAGAATTCATAAAGTTTTAGTCGTGGTTCTGCCAATAGCAAGCGATCTCATGCCAATGCGTTGCCCGAAATGCAATAAGGTAGTGATTTTTGCAAAGTACTGCCCCAAGTGTGGCACAAAGCTTGTACACGTATCCATTAGGGAATTGCCGAGGAGGGAGTTTTGGCGGATTAGTTTGATTATCGGATTCGCTCTTTTAGTAATGGTGACCGTGCCACTTGTGTTATTTATTTTTTATACCGTTGCGCTCGGCATCCCTGCTCCCACCATTGAGTTGCTTTTCCTGGGGATAGCGTTTGGAGCTGTATTGTCCCTTCTTCTATTCGCCATCTCGAGAAGTCGGGCAAAGGAATAACGCTCGAGTTGAGTGGTGGGGTCGCCGAGATTTGAACTCGGGTCACCAGCTTTTTTGCGCCTCAGCGACCCAAAGCTGGCAGGATAGACCAGGCTACCCCACGACCCCGCGTCATATTTCTTGGTGACTGTTTAAGAAGTTTGCACGACGGGTTCAACGGCGAGGATAATCTCCGTCGCACCCCTCGCTCCAGGTTCAACGAGTGCCCATAACCACGCCTGCCCTCGTTTGCCGACTCGCCTGACTTTGCCCTCCCGCTCGAGGATTGGGATGTGGTGAGCTTGGATCGTCGTGCGGGCCTTCCCTAGCGCTGCCGCGAGGTCGTCGTAGGTCTTGGGGCCGGAGGCGAGCTGCTGGAGGATGAGCGCCCGGGCCTCCTCGCCGCTCAAGACGTTCACGCGCTTGTAACTCGCGAACCCCTGCTCGAACTTCGCGCGCTTCTCAGGGTGAAGGGTGTGGATGCCGAGCTCCTTGAAACGCTTGAAGTTTCGCCAACCATGAATTGGGAGATTTTTGCCCTTGCTGTCATATTCGCTTGAGGTCATCCCCAACAACTCAAGACACATTTTTAAAAATTCAATCAGTTTTTCGTCTTTTGAGGAAATGTTCAAGTGATGTAAAATACCAGACTTTCTTATAATCACCGATCCTTCTGCGGCGAAAATCCCTTTTAAAAAGGGGATTGCAAATTTATCGTTAGTTGATATCGCTG
>JASEJC010000008.1 GCA_030016755.1 Candidatus Hodarchaeaceae archaeon
TCTTTTCGACGTCCTCCCCCCAGGTAACCCTCATGGCAGGGATTAGCTCGAGGGCCGTGCCCGCCTGTTACACGCTAGGGTTGGCTTCAGGGTCATGGTATTAGACGTTCCCGCCAGTTACTCCCCGAAGGACCCAATTTTAGCGTGCTTTCTCGGCGGGCTTGCTCGAGTGTCCCCGCGATGATGCACCGGCGCTCATTAATCACGCCAGCTCTCGATTCCCGCGGGTATGTCCCTTCATCGCAATTAAAAGTTGGTAAGTGGAGCTAAAAAGTTTGTGTTGGGCTGCGTTGCCAACCGTGGTAAGTTTATTACAACGGGGCCGGAAAATCAGTTGGGAGTCAAATGGCGAAGACGCTCATCGTATGCGAGAAGCCAACCGCAGCTGCAAAAATAGCAACTGCTCTGGCCGAAAAAAAGCCGAAGAAGGGGGAGCTCAACGGCGTCCCCTACTACGAGTTCGAGCGCGATGGCAAGCAGATGGTCGTCGTCCCCGCGCTCGGCCACCTCTTCACCCTAAAAAATCTCAAACCGATGCGTGAGTACCCTGTCTATGATATTGACTGGGTCCCAACTTACAAGGTCGATCGGAAGGCGAAAAGGACCGAGGTCTTCGTCGAGGCAATCAAAGAGTTAGCTAAAGATGCCACGGACTACATCAGCGCCTGCGATTACGATATTGAGGGCAGCGTTATCGGATACAATGTGCTGCGCTACCTCTGCGGCCCAGAGGCGGTAAAGCGGGCGAAACGGATGAAGTTCTCCACCCTTACTACACAGGACCTCCAGCGGGCCTACGAGCAGCTAATGTCTCGCCTTGATTTCGAACTCGTCGATGCTGGAGTTGCCCGCCATGTACTCGATTGGTACTGGGGCATGAACACAAGCAAAGCCCTCAGCGCGGCGGTGGAGGCGGCGGGGGAGCGCTTTGCTAAACTTTCAGCGGGACGCGTCCAAACTCCCGCGCTAAAAATCTTGGTGGAGCGCGAGCGCGAGATTAAGGCGTTCAAGCCGGAGCCCTTCTGGGTCCTGAGCCTGCTTTTGAAACTCGATGGCGTGGAGGTCGTGGCCGAGCACGCGACCCCCCGCTTCTTTGACAAGGCTGAGGCTGATCGAGCGCTGGCAGCATGCAAGGGCAGGCCCGCCAAGGTCTCAGCCATCCAGACTCGCCAGTACCGACGCTTGCCTCCCGTTCCATTCGACCTCGGGGCCCTGCAATCTGAGGCTTACCGCTGCTTTGGCTATACTCCAATGCGGACGCAGCAGATCGCGCAGGTGTTGTACCAAGAGGCGCTCATAAGCTACCCCCGAACTAGCAGCCAAAAGCTACCTCCGACCATCGGCTATGACAAGATACTGAAGCAACTTGGAGGGATTTCCAAACAGTACAAGAAGTTCGCGGATGAGCTACTCAGCCAGCCCGAGTTGGTGCCGAACGAGGGCAAAAAAACAGATCCCGCGCATCCATCAATTTACCCCACTGGGGAGAGGCCAGGGAAACTCACTGGACCACAGCAGAGGCTCTACGACCTGATCGTCCGGCGATTTTTCTCTGTCTTCGGAAAGCCAGCTTTAGTGGAAGGGGTGAAGGTGGAACTCAATGTCGGCGGGCAGCCCTTCTTCATCCACGGGCGGAGGGTGCTCGATGACGGCTGGTTGAAGTACTACGGCCCATACGGCGCCGTGGAGGAGATCATCCTACCGCAGCTGAGGGAGAGGCAGGAGTTGGCAATCAAAGAGGTGAAATTTGAGGAGAAAGAGACCCAGCCCCCAGCACGCTATAATCCTGCGTCGATAGTGAAGGAACTCGAGTCTAGAAATTTAGGCACAAAATCAACTCGTGCCGCCATCCTGCAGAACATTTACGAGCGCGGGTACATCTTCGGCAGCCAAATTACTGTCACAGATCTTGGAATTGAGGTAGTAGACTCCCTCCTCAAGTACTGCCCAGAAATCGCCAGCGAGGAGCTGACAGCGGAATTTGAGCGCGAGATGGAGGAGATTCAGGAGGGCAAGCGCGACAAGGAGGAGGTCATCGCGAAGGCGCGCACAGAACTCGACAAAATCCTCAGCAAGTTCAAGCAGCACCAACTCGAGATAGGCAGGCAGCTGGCGGAGTCATATAGAATCACCCGTCTGAAGCAGCGAACTCTAGGCAAGTGCTCCAAGTGTGGGGGCGATTTGAGGATAATCATTTCACGCGCAACCCGCAAGCGATTCGCCGGTTGTTCTAACTACCCGAAGTGCACAAACTCTTTCCCCCTGCCGCAGGTCGGGATGATCGTCTCGCTCGACAGGACATGCGAGCAGTGCGGGGCCCCGATGATCCAGGTTAGCCGCATAGGGATGAGGCCCTACCGGATGTGCTTGGACCCCAAGTGCCTGAGCAAGGCAGAGTGGGGGAAGAAACGCGCCGTTGGGGATAATGCGAGGAAAATTGAGGAGGAATAATGAAACTTTGGACAAGCGGCCTGGTTTTTATTGAATGCCCAACAATAATGTAATGATGAAAGGGCTTAACCTATGTCTTAACTCCCAGACTCCGCTTATCCGGTTCAAGCTCCAGTACGCCGAGTTGCTTGAAAAATACGGGGAGTTGCCAGACCCAACGCCGCTTGACATGTTGATTGAAGGTGAAGACTACGAGATGAGCCCTGGAGGCGTCCCGAAGATCGTCTACCCGCTGATGAATAGGATGATTAAGGAAAATTTGGTTGAAAATGCGCACTGGGTTTCCTTGAACCCGATAGGGCCTGAGCGGGTGGCGGCCGGAAAAATCCTCGTCCACAATATCTCGCTTGACCCCCATGAGCTGCCAGCCTACTCCCGCATGAAAGAGAGGATATGGGAGGAGGTACATGATTTGGAGCGCCATAAAATTGGGCCTAGAGAGTTCTCCGTTTACGCCAAATACAACTGGCTCTGCGCCACCAAGATGTTTGAACTGTTACCGATTGACGTGTTCTACATTCACGACTTCCAGCAGCTACAGATCGGGAACATGATCGGGCTGGCGGCGCCCACCGTGTTCAGGTGGCACATACCCCTTGACCTCACCAAAGTAGACCCCTACATGAGAAATTTTATTGTCAGGTGTATGGAAGCCTTCGACGCGGTCGTGGTCAGCTGCAAGAGAGATCTGGAAGGCCTGATTAGAGCAGGGTACCACGGAAAAGCTTACCAGATCTACCCCTATGTCGACGATGAGCGGTGGAAGGAACCAACGAGCTCCGAAATGGACAAATTTTGCTCTACTTTTGGCATTGGGGCGGATGACAGGGTGGTCTTGGTAGTTGGGAGAATGGACAAGATAAAGGGACAGGATACGGTGGTAAATGCGATGCACCAACTTACTCGCGAAACCCCAAATCTGAAATTGATGCTTGTTGGGGATGGGAGTTTTTCTGGAAGTGCTGTGGGGGGTCTGTCTCACCCAAAGGCCAATGTTTGGCGGCGTCAGTTGCAAAAGTTGGTGAGTGACCTCAAGCTGGAGAAAAATGTGGTGTTCACAGGGTACCTGCCCGATGAGCTTCTCAGGGCGGCTTACAAGCGGGCGGAGGTCATCGTTTTGCCATCGATAAAGGAAGGCTTCGGTCTAGTCGTCGGTGAAGCATGGTACTATAAGAAGCCGGTCGTCGTAAGCAAGGGGGCTGGAGCTTCTGAAATGGTCATAGAAGGGACCAATGGCTACACTTTCGAAGCGGGCGATGTTAAAGACCTTGCAAGCAAATTGAACTTGGTATTGAAGAACCCAGAAGCCGCCGCGGGGATGGGGGAGAGAGGAAAAGAGATGGTCAAAGTGCTCTCTCTGGAAGAAGGTGTTAAAAAAGTTTCGGCAATTTTTACAGAAGCCATCGAGGGGTTTAAGAAAAAGTAGCATTGCCTCAGGATTTCGCCTTTCGAGTGTAAACTGTCCGTATCGGGTAGGGTATCTCAATCCCCTCTTTCTTGTAGCGCTTGTGCAGCTCCTTGATGAACTCGTGGGTCAGCAGGTACTTGTCCACATACTCCTTGACCCTGAGGATCACGGTGAAGTTTATGCTGAAGTCGCTGAAGGTGTGGTAGCGGATGAAGGGTTCGAATTTTGGCACCCCCCCGTTAACCCTCTTCAACACCTGCTTGCCAACATCGATGGTCACCCGCTCAACCTTCTCGAGGTCGCTGTCGTAGCTCACCCCAACTTGGACCAAGCAGGCCATCTCCTTCTCGGGCAGGTAGTAATTGGTGACGATTGCCCCAGCAAGTTTGGAATTTGGGATCACTATCATATTGTTTGGAAGTTCGCGTATCTTCGTGCTACGCCAGCCGATGTCCACCACATACCCTTTTTGGCCCGAGTCCAGCTCGATGTAGTCCCCCACCCTCACTGGACGGTCGCTCATGATGTAAATGCCCGAGAAGAACTCTGATAAAGTCCCCTGCAAAGCAAACGCTATGGCGAGCCCCGCTATCCCAAAACCCGCCACTATCGCAGTCACATTGATGCCGAGGCCATCGAGAATCAAAACAAGGGCGATGAATGCGACGACAAATTTCATGATCTTCGATAATGTCGGCGTAAGTGTTTTTAAGTTCGGGCGCGTGGTGCCGTAGTACTTGAATATCCCGGTTATCACCTTCGTGGCGGTGAGTGCTGCCACCAAAACTATCAGGATATGGGAGATTGTTAGAAGATACTGTATAATCACAGCTGGGACAAATGGAGTCTGGGCCAAAGCAAAGTTGATGCCGATGATTAGAAACACCACAACTATCGGCGTCTTGATGGCATCGATGATTATGTCGTCGATTTTCGTCTTGGTTTTTCGCGTGAGCCTAGTGATATAAACATTTAGCACAATTCTCAGGACATATCCCGCCGCGATGAACCCAAGCAGGATTATTATCGGACCCAACATTTGCCAAAGCTCTTCTATGGTCATCTACATACCATTATTCATGCCCCAACATGTTTTAAATCTCTTTCACACAAACCGAGGTCAGGAAAGCATCTCCGTCCAGATATCGATCCAACCCTCGATGTGTTGTGTGATCAAAAAGTTTTCTTTCACGTGCCGCTTCCCCCTCGCGCCCATTTCATCTCGCAATTTCTTATCACCGAGTAGGTCCATCACTTTCTCCGCCATGCCGTCGTGATCGTGAGGGTCCACCAGATAACCATTTTCACCATCTATGACCTGTGCCGGAATGCCGCCGACGTTCGAGGCCACCACCGGCGTTTCCTTCCATAGGGCTTCCGCCACCGATAGTCCGAATCCCTCCCGGAGCGACTTTTGCAGGATAACGTCCGAGGCCCTCTGGATGGCGTTGACCATGATATCGTGAGCGCCGAGGATTATCCGCACGTCCCTCTTTTTCCTAGCCTTCGAGATGAGCCGCTCGTACATCTCCTGCCCCTCTGGATCGTCCAGCGCAATGTCTCCTACTAGGAGCAGCTGGCAGTCCATCTCTTTCCTGATTCGGTCGAAAACATCCAAAACCCCTATTTGATCCTTCCATTTGTCGAAACGGGATATCTGAGATACGATGGGCCGTTTCACATCCACGCCCGCCTTTCGAAGGTATTTTCTCATGGTGCTATTCGAGAGAGGCATGTTCTTCATCGAGAGCGGGTCTATTGATGGCCTTATAATCCGATATTCCCCAGGCACCCCCTGGGCGGCGAATTCCTCCATCTGGTAGACCACCATGTCGTATTGCAGGACGAAGCCCTTGAGATAGTTCCATAGCTTCCGATTTGGTCTCGAGAGGTCGACGTGGCATCGCCATATCCAAGGTTGTTTTTTCTTGTAAAACTTGATTAGGGCCAGAGGCTGGGGGTCATGGACGACCACCAAATCGTGATCCACATGGGTGAACTTCGCAAACATCAGATTAGTTCCCTCGTACACTTCTATCTTCTTCCGAGTTAATGAGATCGGGTCACCGTGAATGGCGTTGTGAAATTTCTTCGTCACTCTGAAAAAATCAGGCGCGCCGACCATCGTGCGCCACCCCACGTCGATGCTGATATCGTTCATGAGGGGAACAATGCTCCTCAGGATTTCGGCCACCCCCCCGCCATAAGGGGTTGAGCTGATGTTCAGGATATGTTTTTTTGAGATCTTTCTACCCTTTCGATATATCTCGGCGATCTTTGCATCGCCAACTATCGCTCGGTAATCGGTCAACCCCCTCAACATCAGAACCACATCGTTTTGAATTTAAGCCCTTAATCGTTTATAATTTGCGGGGAGTGAGGGCCAGATGAAACACCTTCTCGGCCAAATGCGGATTTTGGAGAAACGTCTAAAAAGAACCCTCTTGCTCTTGGATTACGACGGCACGCTTACCCCAATAGTGGAAAGGCCTGAACTTGCGACTCTTCCCCTGGCGATGAGGAAAGTATTGAGATCTGTGGCCACGCGCCATAGAGTTGCAATTGTTAGCGGGAGGTCATTAGTGGATATCAAAAAACTTGTCGGGTTAAAGGGTCTTTACTATGCGGGGAATCATGGGCTTGAAATTAGTGGGCCGGGGGCAAAGCTTGTTCAGCCCAAGGCTCTGCGCATGTGTTCAGCTATCGCTCAACTTTGCAGAAAATTGCGGAAAGAGTTGAAGGAAATCAAGGGCGCGATCGTGCAGGACAAGGGACTGACGGTAAGCATCCACTATCGTCTGGTTCAGTTGAAAAAATTGAAGCGATTGAAGAGCATTGTCAGGAAAATAACAAAACCATACTTGAACTCAGGAACGATAAAAATTACTCGCGGTAAAAAAGTCATCGATATCTTACCCAACATCGCTTGGGACAAGGGAAAAGCTGTTCTCTGGATCATCAGCGTCGTCGATCCAAAAAGAAGGTTCACGCCAGTTTACATAGGCGACGACAGAACCGACGAAGACGCGTTTCTGGTATTAAAAAACAGGGGTGTAACTATCTTGGTCTCAGAAAAATGGAAGAAATCTCACGCAAAGTTCTTCCTGAAAAATGTGGGCGAGGTCAAATCATTTTTGGAGAAGCTAGCTGAGATAAAGAGCTAAGATTTTGAACTACCAGCTAAGCTGAAGTGTGCCAGCATGGCTTCAAGTTGGATTCGCTCGTTTGCGCCTTCGACCAGCCTGAAGGAAAACTCCCCGACCTTGTCCACCAGCTCGACCTTAGTGCGCTCGGGCAGCTGAAGGTTGAAGATTTCCCGGTGAACTTGCTCCAGCACATCCTCCCCCGCGAGCCCCCTGTCGATGAGCAGCTCGTGGAGTTTTCCCCGCGCTTGCTCGAATTTCCCGGCTAGGGCGAGCTCCAGCATCTGTCTGACTTCCTCGGGCTTTGCGGCGGCGCTCACATCGTAAACCGATTTTTCGGTCACCCGCTTCCCAAGTGCCGCCGCTGCTTGGAGGATGTTGATCGCCCGTCTCATGTCGCCCTCGCTGACGTAGATGATCGCTTTGATGGCATCGGGAGCCAAGGTGAGTTTTTCTCCGCGGGCTATGCGCTTGAACATCTGCTCCATCTCCTTGTCGGACAGGCGCCTGAACCTGAAGACCGCGCAGCGGGATTGAATTGGTTCGATGATTCGACTTGAGTAGTTACAATCTAGGATAAATCGCGTGCTGTGAGTAAACATCTCCATCGTCCGACGCAACGCGTGCTGGGCATCTGCTGTTAGAGCATCACTTTCATCAAGCAGGATTATTTTATAAGGTACGTCTCCTATCGGTCTAGTCCTAGCGTAATCCTTTACTTTAGTTCGGATGGTGTCTATCCCGCGCTCATCACTGGCATTCATTTCTAACACGTTCTGTCGCCATCCCGCTCCGAATAATTCACGCGCGATGCATAGCGCAGCCGTAGTTTTACCTGTCCCCGCTGGCCCGGCAAAGAGAAGATGCGGCAGTGATTTTTTCTCCACGAAGGTCTGGAGCCTATCCACAATCTCCTGCTGTCCGACGATTTCGCTGAGCTTCTGAGGTCTGTATTTCTCAACCCAAAGTTCTTCGGCTTCCACCATAGTTAACCTCACTTGAGTTTCTCGCGCATCTGCTTTTTCGCGGTCTTGCCGTAGGATTTGAGCAGACTATCGAGCACCTTCCCCACAACTTCCCGCTCGAACTTCCTGCGAGACACCTTGACCTTGTAAACGTACCTCAACCCACCCTTGCCCCTGCTTATGCTGGATGAGAGCAGCCCGCGCTTGCACAGCGAATTCATCGCGATGTTCACTGTGGAGCGGTTCACGTTGTGCTTGCTCTTCAAGAGAGTGTGAACGGTTCGAGCGGTGGCGCGTTTTTCCCGCCACATGATCCCCATTATCTCGGATTCGATGGGGCTAAAGACGGTCTGAAGCCCCTCCTTGTGTGGCCTATACTCGGTCCAGCTGAACAAGCTCACCACCAAAATTCAATCGAGAGTTGATTTGCCCGAATAAAAATGTTGGCCCACGAGATTTTTAGGTGAAAACCAGAACTAGTTTCGGGTTCATAAGATGATCCGCCCCGCTGCAAAAGTCTATGATGTGAAGAAAAATGAGCGTGAGATACAAGAGTGGTGGGAGTCGAGCAATACCTACGAGAAGGTGAAGCAGCTGCGGGCGGGCGCTGGCCCTTGGTACTTCCTCGACGGGCCGCCTTATGCTAGCGGCGCCATCCACTTGGGAACCGCGTGGAACAAGATAATCAAGGACGCGATTCTCCGATACAAGACCATGCGCGGCTTCAACGTCCTTCGCCAGCCGGGGTGGGACTGCCACGGGCTACCGATTGAGGTGAAGGTTGAAGAAAAGCTCGGCATCCGGACGAAAAAGGACATCGAGAGCAAAATAGGCGTCGAGCGCTTCATCCAAAGCTGTAAACAGTGGGCGCTCGATCACGTGGCGCTGATGACCGAGCAGTTCAAGCGGCTGGGGGTCTGGATGGACTGGGATAACCCGTATGTCACTTTCACGAATGATTACATCGAAGCAGCATGGTGGACCCTCAAGCGAGCATACGGGCGCGGGCTCCTCAGGAAAGACATGCGCGTGATTCACTGGTGCCCCCGCTGCGAGACAGCACTGGCGGAGCACGAGGTTCGGGGGGAGTATTATAACGTCCGCGATCCATCTCTTTTCGCCCGTTTCAAGCTCCGCGACCGGCCCAACGAATACCTCCTTATATGGACGACCACACCATGGACCCTGCCCGCGGATATGGCTGTATGTGTGCATCCAGAGCTCGAGTACGCCAGAGTTGCTGTCGGAGATGAGGTCTACATCCTAGCAAGTCCCTTGGTCGAGAAAGTGATGGCCGAGCTCAAAATCGGCGAATACCGCGTGCTGGGCTCGGTGAAGGGAAAGGTGCTTGAAGGGCTCCCATATGAACACCCACTCCTTGAGGAAGTTCCAAAACAGCGCGAGTACACGCAACACCACCGCGTTATCTGCGGCGAGCACGTCACGCTGGAGGAAGGTACCGGATGCGTTCACACCGCTCCCGGACATGGAGAGGAGGACTTCGTCGTGGGCGCGGGATATGGGCTGCCAGTATTCAGCCCAGTTGGCCCCGATGGGAGGTTTACCGAGGAGGCTGGAAAATATGCTGGCATGTTCGTGAAGGACGCGGATCCAGTGATCCTCGATGACATGCAAAGAAACGGCACGCTTGTGAAGCGCGCCATCATCGTACACTCGTACCCCCACTGTTGGCGCTGCCAGACCCCGCTCCTCTTCCGGGCTACAGACCAGTGGTTCATCAGGGTCAAGGATATCAAGCCAGATATCCTCGAGAAAAACGCCGAGCGGGTCAGGTGGGTGCCAGACTGGGTCGCGACCCGTTATATCAATGGCGTCGAGTCCGTGGGAGATTGGTGTATTTCACGTCAGCGTTACTGGGGGATTCCGCTCCCCATCTGGGTCTGCGAGCGATGTGACAGTGTGACGATGGTTGAGAGCATGAAAGAATTGTCAAGTTTATCGCTGAAGCCAGTCGGCGATATCGACCTCCACCGACCCCATGTTGATCGTGTGGAGCTCCGCTGTGCAAAATGTGGTGGGACATCCAAGCGCGTGTCGGATGTATTAGATGTCTGGTTTGACTCCGGCATAGCATCTTGGGCCAGTCTCGGATATCCAAAACGAAGTGAATTATTTGAAAAACTTTGGCCGAGCGAGTTCATAACTGAAGGCGAGGACCAGGTGACAAAATGGTTTTACAGCCAGCAGGTCGTTTCGGTTGTGGCCTTCAACGAGGCCCCATACAAGCTCGTGTTGATGCATGGATTTGTCCTTGATGAGCATGGGCGGAAGATGTCAAAATCCCTCGGAAACGTGGTGGACCCCCAAGAAGTCATCGACAAATATGGGGCAGATGGGTTGCGCTTTTACATGCTGTCAGCGTGCCCACCGTGGGAGGACCTCAGGTTTAACTGGAGAGGAGTAGAGACGGTCAACAAAATGCTGAATATAATTTGGAATGTACACGTGTTTGCTACAACATACATGTCGCTCGATGAGTTTGACCCAAACGAAATCAATTTAGAGCTGGCGCGCGCAAATTTTCAGCCTGAAGACCTCTGGTTGATCTCCCGAACGAACAGCGTCACACGCGAGCTTACCAGAGTTCTCGATGAGTTCGACCTTCACCGCGCAACCCGAGCCATCGCAAATTTTGTGTTAGAGGACCTGAGCCGCTGGTATATCCGCCTCGCGCGCGAGAGAGTTTGGATTGAAAAAGAAGATCCCAGAAAACTGGCAGCCCATGTGGCGCTTTACCAGGCCATGCACACACTGGTCAGATTACTGGCCCCATTTGTGCCCCACATCAGCGAGGTGATTTATCGAGATTTGGTCAAGGCCGTTTATCCCGGGGGGCCGGAGAGCGTGCACATGCTGCCCTGGCCCGCCGTCGATGAGAGTGCAATCGATGGGGCGTTGGAGCAGGGGATGAACGTTGTCCGTGCGTTTGTGGAAGCTGGCGCTGCAGCTAGACAGAAGGCAAAGCTCAAGCTCAGGTGGCCCGTGCGCAAAGCCATAGTACAGACCTCCACCCAAAAGACCATCCTGAGGGGCCTAGGGGACCTTTTTAGGACACAGCTGAACTGCAAAGAGCTCGTTTTGCTCGGCCCTGATGAACGATTTGAGGGGCTCCGTGTGAACGTCAAGATAGATGAGCATCGGGTACGAGAAAAATTAGGAGGGCTCGCACAGCAGGCAGTTGCCCTGCTCAGGAAGATGGATCCCCCCCGCCTCCGTGAAGAACTCCAGCGGCACGGTTTTATCGGGTTGCAGGTGAACGGGCGAAAAGTCAGCATCTCCTCAGACATGGTCGCTTTTGAGGAGGAGGCGCCAAGCGGCTTCGTCTTGGTGTCGACCGAGTTCGGCAAGATCGCCATCGACACTAAGATCACCCCTGAGCTGAAAGCCGAGTGTTTGGCACGCGAACTAGTCAGGAGGCTACAAACCATGCGCAAGGAGATGGACTTGGAGATGGAGGAGCGCGTCGATGTGACGATTGGCGTTGGGGCCGAAGAAAGTCTAAAGCTCTTGGCCACCCAACAAAACTACATCTCGCGAGAGGTTCGCGTCAGAAACCTTCGGCTCTCCTGTGTTGAGGAGGTCCCCGGGGAGGGATATCTGAAGGACTGGAACATCGACGGAGATAGCTTTAGGCTGTGCGTGAAGCGCCTATCCAGCTAGCAAGGTTTGCACGGTGCCTTCTTTTTCTTTTTCGCCAAGAGTTTCACCCCTTTCCAACGACCATATGCTCAACTCGCTTTAGGATCGCTTTTTCGTATTCGGCCAGCAGGTCACGTCGTATGCGTTCAAGGTATCTTATCTTTAGGGCGAATTTGCGGATCAGGGCGGCCGTTATCGCCACGGGGGCGGCGAGGGCAAGTATGAGTAGGGGGAGCCAGATACTGTAAGTAGGGACCAAGAGCTGGGCATCCATCACGATGACAGCGGAGAAGAACGTGGACAAGCCGAATATCCAAGCTGCCATCCCAAATTTCAGCATGCGCTTTGAGTATACCCACTGGATCTCATTGAGGTGGCGCAGCTCCCGGTCGGTGGTCTGAATCCGTCGTTTTATCTCAAGGGCTTTTTGGGGCGTGATCCCTTTCTTCGGCATAGTACCCGTTTATCACGTAGATTCTAAATGATTTAAGTTATTACACTACCTACTCTGAATGGACACTTATGGCAAGGACATCGGATGTATCGGGCTTCTACAAGCTGAGCCCCGAGGAGCGGCTGAAGTTCGTCCAGGACTTTGCAGGGCTCAGCGACGAGGAGGCGGGGCTTCTGCGCAAGACAGGGGCCCTTGAGCTCGAGCAGGCAAACCGCATGATTGAAAATGTAATCGGCACCACCGAGCTACCGGTCGGGGTGGCTACAAACTTCCTCATCAACGGTAAGGACTATCTCATCCCTATGGCCATTGAGGAACCCTCCGTTGTGGCGGCGGCTTCGAATGCCGCAAAAATGGCTCGCCCCCGCGGAGGTTTTTACACTGAGAGCACACCGCCGGTCATGATAGGACAGATTCAGCTCGTCGACGTTAAAAATCCCTTGGAGGCAAGAGAGAAGATCATCGCCGCAAAGGAGCAGATCTTGATAAAGGCAAACGAGCAGGACCCGGTTCTCGTGAAACTGGGGGGCGGGGCCGTAGATCTCGACGTGCGAGTGATAAGCACTTCTTTGGGCCCAATGACAATTATCCATTTACTCGTGGACGTGCGTGATGCAATGGGGGCGAACGTCATCAATACCATGTGCGAAGCAGTCGCGCCCCTGATTGAGGAGCTGACGGGTGGAAGGGTTTTTCTCCGGATAGTCTCGAACCTTGCGGTCTACAGGCTAGCCCGCGCGAAAGCCGTTTTCTCAAGCGAGGCGCTGGGAGGCGAAGAAGTTGTCGACGGGATTCTTCAAGCATATGCTTTCGCCGCCGCCGACCCTTACCGCTGCGCCACTCACAACAAGGGAGTGATGAATGGAGTCATCGCCGTGGCTCTAGCTACGATGAATGATACCCGCGCGCTGGAGGCAGGTGCTCATGCATACGCTGCGATGGGGGGCGCGTATCAACCGTTGACTCGCTGGGCGAGAACAGTCGATGGGGACTTGGCGGGCAGTATTGAGTTGCCAGTGGCTGTGGGAGTCATTGGGGGGGCGACGGCGGTACACCCTGTGGCTAAAGTCTGTAGGAAAATTTTGGGAGTTCAGACCGCGCGCGAGATGGGTGAGATAATGGCAGCGGTGGGGCTGGCTCAGAATCTGGCGGCGATGAGGGCGCTCGCGACGGAAGGGATTCAGTTTGGTCACATGAAGTTGCACGCTAGGAACATAGCTGCGATGGCTGGGGCAGAGGGCGAGTTAATTGATAAAGTTGCGGCACGGATGGTCGAGGAGCGCAAAATCAGGATCGATCGGGCGAAGGAAATCTTAGAAGATTTGCGAAGCAGAGCTGTCTAGATTTTTGTTGTTGGGCCAAAATACTTTTGCCTACCTTTCTAAAAATCTCTATAAGCGTGGAGCAGACAATTATTTCGGGGCTGGACGTGGGGATGAATTTTGAACAAATGGTGGAAAAAATTTTGGAGGTTTCTAAGCTCAGCCATGATGAGGTGATGGCTCGAATCCGCAGCAAACAGGAGGAGCTGAGCGGTTTCATAACTCTGGAGGGAGCTGCAAACATCGTCGCGCGCGAGCTCGGCATAGTTTTCGAGCGAAAGGAGCCAGAGGTCAAGCCCCTGCGCATAGAGGACCTGATTCCGGGGATGTCAAAAGTTGATCTCGTGGCCCGCATCGCGCGGATTCGTGAACCCCGCGAGTTTCCGCGCCCCAGCGGGAGGCCGGGTTTGGTTGGCAGTTTATTGTTGCAGGATGGGACGGGCCAAGTCAGGCTCACGTTGTGGGACGACAAAACTTCGCTGGTCAAGGAAAGAAAGGTGCAGAAAGGTGACATCATCAGGGTCAAAAATGCGTTCGTTCGCCAAGGACTCGACAAGCAGCCGGAGTTGAGCCTCGGGACGCGGGGCACGATCTTGGTGAACCCAGACGACCCTCGTGCCAAGACACTCCCTCCGCTGGTCGAAGCCAAGGTGAAGATAGCCGACCTGAAACAGGAGATGCTTGAGGTGGACATCGTGGGCAGGGCGGTGGCAGTAAGCGACTGCAGAGTTTTTGAACGCCCTGATAAGACGACAGGTAAGGTCTCAACCCTGATGCTTGTGGACTCGACTGGACAGGTACGCGTATCTCTCTGGGACGAGTGGGCCGAGTTCTCCAAGAATTTGAAACGAGGGGACGCGGTGAAACTGGAAAATGCGGCTGTTAGGCTTGGGCTTGGGGGCCGTGTCGAACTGAGCCTCGGCTCCAGCGGACGTTTAATTTTGAACCCGCCGGAAACGGCCGAGCTGCCTGAACTCACGGAGCGCCCGCTTAAGCTGGCCGAGGTTGAGGTCGGCATGTCTTATTTGGACTTGGTAGGAAGGGTCAAACGCAAACTTCCCCCCCGCGAGTTCAAGCGGAGCGACGGGTCCACGGGGATAGTTACAAGCGTGATATTGGTGGACGAGACGGGCACCATTCGAGCGTCTTTTTGGGACTCCGCCGTTGACAAGGCTCAAACCCTTCAGCCCGGGGATGTAGTGCTTATAAGAAATGCGTACTCCCGCGCTGGTCTTGGTGAGAGGCCAGAGGTACATGTGGGCAGGGCAGCGCACATCCAGATCAATCCACCAGGAGTAGACGTTGGCGAGCCCAAACCCAGCCGCGTGAGGATTGGAGAACTAGAGCCAAACGTGGATGTCATGGAGGTGGTCGGCAGGGTGGTGGAGGTCAGCAAGCCCAGCGAGTTCACCCGTTCGGATGGCAGCAAGGGAAAGGTCGCGTCCATCATCATAGGAGACCAGACGGGCACCACGAGGGTTTCCCTCTGGCATGAACAGGCCGACAAGGTGGCTGGAATAAATGTCGGCGATATCGTGAAGCTCATCGACAGCTACAGCACCCCTGGCCTGTTTGGACAGCCCGAGCTGCACTTGGACAAGCAAGGGCGACTCGAGCTCAACCCTGCCGAAGAGGAGCTGCCTCAGGTGGATGTTTTCAGAGGTAGGGCGCCAGAAGCCGAGAGGACAAACATTGCCGAAATTGAAATGGAGGGGTTGCGGGTACAGGTGCGTGGTACGGTTGTGCAGGTCTTTCACCGCCGCCCCTTCTTCGACTCCTGTCCTAACTGCGGCCGAAGCCTCGGGAGCGTGGACACGAGCATGATGTGTGAGGAATGTGGGAAAGTGGTGATACCGGAGCATCGGGTGGTGCTCAGCTTCCTACTGGACGATGGCACAGGCAACATCAGGGTAGTCTTATTTGGCAAGGTCGCGGAGGGCTTGCTAGGCATGGACGCGCAGCAGGTATTCGATCTCTACAAGAGCACACGTGACCTTGCGGAGTTTTATGACAAGCTGAACCTAGTAGGCAGAGAGTTAATCGTAACAGGTACGAGTAGGCGGGACAAATATTTAGACCAGCTCGAGCTTAGGGGGTTCGATGTGCGGGTTTCGGATCCAAGGGAGGAAGCAAGGCGGGTGCTTGAAAAGATAAAAGCGGGGAGCACAAGATAATAATGGAGGCACCATTTTGGCCGGGGATATAAAACGGTCTCTTGAAAGCCTGCCCGGGGTGGGCGAGGCGACGGCGGAAAAACTTCGCGAAGCTGGTTACCGCACGGTTGAATCACTCGCGGTGGCGACGGTGGCTGAGCTTCGTGAGGCCGCCGAGATCGGTGAAACGCAGGCGAAAAAGATAATCTCCGCAGCGAGAGAAGCTGCTGAGTTTGGCAGTTTTGTGACTGCAGACAAGATTTTAGAGCGCAGGGAGAAGATTGGTTTGATAACCACCGGCAGCGCCACGCTTGACAATCTGCTGGGGGGCGGAGTCGAGACCCAAGCCATTACCGAAGTTTTTGGCGAATTTGGTTCAGGAAAAACCCAGCTCGCGCACCAGCTCTGTGTAACTGTTCAACTGCCCCCCGAACAAAAGGGGCTTGGTGGAAAGGCGATTTACATCGACACCGAAAACACATTCAGGCCTGAGCGAATCAGGGACATGGCGATAGGTCTTGCCATGGACCCCGTGAAAGCCCTCCACAACATCTACTACATAAAGTCGTACAACACCGACCAGCAGCTCCTGATCGCCGAGAAGGCCGAGGAGAAGGTCGAGGAGGAGAATGTGCGCCTCATCATTATCGATTCATTGACTTCCCATTTTAGGGCGGAGTACACGGGGAGGGGCATGCTGGCCGACCGACAGCAGAAGCTGAACCGCCACCTCATGACCCTACACCGGATTGCGGACCTGCACGATTTGGCGGTTTTCGTCACGAACCAGGTCCAGGCCCGCCCGGATATCTTCTTCGGGGACCCAACCCGACCGATCGGGGGGCACGTTGTCGCGCACTCTGCAACGACTCGCATTTACCTCCGGAAATCCAAACCCCCGAAGCGGATTGCGCGTATATTCGACAGCCCGAACTTGCCTGAAAGAGAGGCCGTGTTCACGATCGTCGAGCAAGGGATAAGGGACTGAACAGGGGATTTTTTTGATTAGGCTTGTGGCTGTGGACATCGACGGCACTTTAACGTTCGAAGATCGAAAGCTGGATGTGGTGGCAGTCGAGGCCATTCGAAAGGCCGAAAGTGCAGGCATCCCAGTGGTGCTGGCGACGGGCAACGTGTTGTCGTTCGCAGAGGCCGCCGCCGTCATGTTGGGTACCTCGGGCCCCCTGATCGCGGAGGATGGGGGTGTCGTGTTCGACCTGACCACGGGGCAGGAGTACGTGTTAGGCGATCGGGTAGAGGTTGACCGTGGGCTAGTCGTGCTCGAAAATGTTTTTGGCCCCTTAGAGCAGACGAGGAGCTCAGCCGCACGCCTCACCGGTCTGACGCTCAAGCGCACGATTTCTGTCGAGGATGTCAGCAAGGTCCTTCAGGATGCGGGACTACCTCTTGTCGCGGTCGATTCTGGATTCGCAATCCATATCCGGAGCCCGGACGTAAACAAGGGAAACGCGCTCCGCAAGATCTCCTCGATAACAAAAATACCACTGGCTGAGATAGCTGCAATCGGCGACGGGCCAAACGATGTCGAGATGCTGCAGACGGCGGGCCTTAGTTTTGCCATGGCGAACTCGGTTGATGAAGTGAAACGCGCGTCCACCCATGTGACAAGCTCACCGCATGGAAAAGGGGTCGCAGAGGCGATTGAGAAGATCCTAAGTATGCGGGGGTAACTATTTCAATTCCGCGGCAATCCTTTTGAACTCCCGCGCGGACGGAGATTTTGGAGCGTGAGTGATAACCGGCTCACCGAGTGCCATGGCGCGCCTCAACTCCCTATCTTCTGGAATCATCCCCAAGATTGGCAGCTCGAGCACGGATTTTATCTCGTCGATAGGGAGGTCAAGGTCTCCTCCGGTTATCCGGTTGATTATTACCCCCAATGGTTTCACGCCGAGACGTTCAGCGACTATCTTGGTCTTAAGCGCGTTTGAGAGGGAAAGGATGTTGGGGGTGGTAATGAGGATTAATTCGGGCGCCAGCGTCATCGCTATTATGGCATCTCGATCCAGACCGGAGGGAGCGTCTATAAACAAGAATTTGGTCTTTTTGGCTAATTCAACGACCACCTTTTTGAGGCGTTCTATTTTCGCCCTTTGGATGCCGTTGAGGGATATTCCACAGGGCACAACTTTTACACCTTCAGGGCCCCGGTAAATTGCCCTCGAGACCCCTACCTCGCCCGCAAGCACATCATGCAGAGTTATTTTTCGCCCTTCCAGGCCAAGCATCAGCCCAAGGTTAGCCATCGTTATATCTGCGTCGAGTAGCATGACGTGCTTTCCAAGCTGGGACATCGCTACCCCTAGGTTGGCCACCACGCAGCTCTTGCCCGTCCCCCCCTTGCTCGATGCAAAGGTGATTATGCGCGCCATCGGGGTCCACGATGATTTCATTTTTTGAGCTTAAAATTGGTGGGTATAGGTGTTTCCAGCGCCCAGCTTTCACTGAGCTGGCTGGCTATTACTGGCGTTCCAAGATTAGTTTTACCCTTTCGGTTAGCTCATAGGGCTCAAAAGGTTTCGTGAGAGAGTCTGAGACGCCCAGCTTGTCCATAGTTCCCCTAGCATCGGATTGCATGGTTACGGCGGTGAGGAAGAGAACCTTCTGTTTCTTGTTGATTTTCATTATTTCTTTATAAACATCCCAGCCGCTTATGCCAGGCATCATGACGTCAAGCAGGAGCAGGTCGGGTTTTTCCTTCTTAAACTTCTTTAGGCATTCCTCTCCACCGAAACACCCGACAACTCATAGCCAGCTTTTTTTCAGGATCCTCCCAATCAGCTTGACGATATCCTGCTCATCGTCCACAGCCATTATCTTGGTCATAGCATTCTCTAATTTTTCGGTCTGGCAATATTTAGCCCTGTAGATCAACCCCTGTGCGAAAAATAAAAGGGTGTGAGCGACTACCTAGTTGCGTCTATCTGGAGAGGATTTGGATGAGAGTCGGATTGATCGCTGACCCCCACTCGAATCTCGCCGCATTCAGGGCAGTCCTGAAGGACCTGCCGCACGTTGATAAAATCATCTGCGCGGGGGACTTGGTAGGTTATGGCGCTGAACCTAACGAGGTGGTTGAGCTGGCGAGGTCAAAGGGGATGATGGTCGTGATGGGAAATCACGACTATGCCGCAGTGACGCGTGATGTCAGGGGGTTCAACCCCCAAGCTGCCGAGGCCGCCATCTGGACCTCAAAGACCCTCACCAGGGAGAACCTCGAATACTTGGCGACATTTCCCAGCCACCTCAGGCTCAACCTCGGAAAAAGGAAGCTCTATCTGGTACATGGGAGCCCCCGCGACCCGCTGAACGAGTACATTTTTCCGGACGTGCCGAACCGCGAGCTCGCCGATGCCGTAAAAGACGTGGACGCCGACATCGTGGTGCTCGGCCATACTCACGTGCCCATGAACCGCATGATAATGGGGAAGCTCATCATCAATCCCGGTGGCGTGGGGCAGCCCCGCGACCGTGACCCCAAGGCCAGCTACGCGGTCCTGGCGCTGGGTAAGAAAGTTGTAGTGGAGCACAAGCGGGTGGAGTATGATATCGAGACCACAGCCAAAAAAATAAAAGCAGCGGGTTTACCGGAAGAGCTGGCAACTAGATTATTCTTTGGATGGTAGAGCCCCAAACTCCCCCGCGCCTCTGGGTTGAGCCTTGAGCTGATGGACTGCCAGCACCCGCTCGTTCACTACTATAAAATCTCGTATCGACATCACGGCGTTGAACGGGATCAGCGCGTTTCCACTCGAGTCGCGTGGCACGCCTGCAAGGACATCTTTTGAAATGGGTCTGACCACAAGGGAGAGGATCTTGCCGTCCTTTTCATCGAATAGAAGGTCACCGAGCCTGCCCACCTGCGTACCCCTATCTGATATCACGCCAATTGCACGAAGCTTGCTAATCATAACTTGCGCCAATCCATGACCCCGCCATAAGTTGGAATTATAGCTTAAAAACCTTAGTAGTGCATTCGAGTTGCTTCCTCGGTCACACGTTTGCTTTTTCTTTCGATGAATGTTTCGTATGTTTTTTCTATGTCGGGGGTGATCGATGGCTTGACCTGATCCATCGCCTCGCGGAAGTGCTGCATCCTAACTTCTTTACCCTTTATGTCCTTGCGCAGCACGAGCATCGCGGCCTCCCGACATAAGGCGGCGATGTCCGACCCCGCATACCCCTCGGTTTCCTTGGCGAGCACCTTGAGGTCGACATCTTTCGCAAGCGGCATGTTCTTGGTGTGAATTTTGAGTATTTCCAAGCGGGCCTTCTCATCCGGGGCCGGGATCAGCACAAGCCTGTCAAAGCGCCCGGGGCGGAGCAACGCGGGGTCGATGAGATCTGGTCGGTTGGTCGCACCTATGACTACAACATTCTCGAGCTTCTCCAGCCCGTCAAGCTCCGTGAGCAGCTGACTTATCACCCGCTCCGTAACGTGGGCGTCGCCGAACCCTGAACCGCGCCTGGGCACGAGCGCATCGATCTCGTCGAAGAAGATTATCGCGGGGGCAGCCATCTTGGCCTTGCGGAAGGTCTCTCGCACACCCCGCTCCGACTCGCCAACCCATTTGCTCAAGAGCGCTGGCCCTTTGATCGAGATGAAGTTCGCTTCGCTCTCGGTCGCCACCGCTCGGGCCAGCAGGGTTTTACCCGTACCTGGCGGGCCGTACAGAAGAATACCACGTGGGGGCTCTATACCAACGCGTTTGAAAGCATCCGGATGCTTCAACGGCCATTCGACAGCCTCAATTAGCTCCTGTTTTGCCCGCTCCAATCCACCCACGTCGTCCCAGTGCACATCGGGGACCTCAATCAAAACCTCACGCATCGCCGAGGGTTCAGCCATTCTCAGCGCATTATCAAAGTCTTCCTTCGTTACCTGGAGTTTCTCGAGCACCTCGGGCGGGATGATTTTTTCCTCGAGCTTGATTTCTGGGAGAATGCGCCGCAGAGCGCTCATTGCAGCCTCCTTTGCCAAGGCCTCGAGGTCCGCACCGACGAAGCCATGTGTGATGTCAGCGTAGTGGTCGAGGTTGACATCCTTCGCGAGCGGCATTCCCCGGGTGTGAATCTGTAAAATCTCCTTGCGTCCATCACGATTAGGCACCCCTATTTCTATCTCACGATCGAAGCGGCCTGGCCTGCGTATGGCTGGGTCCAATGCATTAACCCTATTAGTCGCACCGATGACGATCACCTTTCCGCGCGTCTTCAATCCATCGAGCGCCGTGCAGAGCGTTGCCACAACGCGCCGTTCGACCTCGCCGGTGACCTCTTCACGTTTTGGAGCTATTGCGTCGAGTTCATCAATGAAGACTATCGAGGGGGCGTTCTTCTCCGCTTGTTCAAATATTTCTCTGAGCCTCGCTTCCGACTCGCCGTACCATTTACTCATAACCTCGGGCCCCGCGATGGAGATGAAATTCGCTCCCGACTCATTTGCAACCGCCTTGGCGATTAGGGTTTTACCTGTTCCTGGGGGTCCGTGAAGCAGCACCCCTTTAGGCGGCTCGATACCCAAACGATCGAAAACCTCGGGATGCTTGAGAGGAAGCTCTATCATCTCACGCACGCGCTGGAGCTCCTCCTTGAGTCCTCCAATGTCCTCATATGTAACTGCTGGCACCTTTAGCTCCTTGATCTCGACAGCCTGCGGGAGCACCTCGACGTTCGTCATATCTGTTACGAGCACGATGCCCGCGGGGTTGGTGTTTGTGACGGCAAATTTCATCTCGCCGAATCCGAAAGGCAACGCCATGCTGCCGAAGACCCCGCCGAAGAATTCTTCGAAGAGGTCTCCGCCCATGCGCACAGGTTCCTCGGGTGGCGTTGGGGCGATCAGATCCCCCTTCGCAAGGGGTCTTCCCAGCAGGTTGCGCCTGATGACCTCACCGGGCGCCATGAACCTGACGTGGGGGTCAGTTGGAGCAATTGTAACACTTTTGGCTTCTTTCAGGGAGGCCTTCCGCACCGTGACCTTTTCCCCTATCGACGTGCCAGCGTTATGACGGATGAGCCCATCGACGCGGATGATTTCGAGCCCCTTGTCCTCCGGGGCGCCCTTCACCGCGATCGCGCCGGTCGAACGGGAGCCGGATATCTCAATATAATCGCCCTGCCTGATGCCGATTCTTTTCATAACCCCTTCATCGATCAGAGCGAAACCGCGGTTGACGTAGGCATGATGGCGGTTTTCCGCGACCACGAGTTTTAATTCCTTTTCGGCCATGCGCTCACTCCTCCACCTCGACCACGAACTTGTGCCAGACCAAGTGCTCGTTGAACTCCTTGAAGATTTTTTCGACGAGCTTGGCGTACTCCTCCTCGATTAGCAGGGTGCTCTGGTTTATGAATTTCCATACGTCCACTGGTAACTCGTCTAGGATCCCAGGTGAGTGGTTCCGCCCAGCCTTTGTCTGGTAATCGTAGCCGCTGAGCGCCCGGTAGAATAGTGTGGCGGGCGAGCCTCGCGATTTCACGTCCCAGACTAGCAGGATTTTTCGCATGTTCTTCACTTGTTATAAATATAACAACTATCCTCTTTTAAAGGTTTTCGAAAAGTGTGGAAAAATTTAAGGTCGGCGATGTCAGCAAGAGGATGGAGCGAACATGAAACTCGCGTTCATCGATGCCAGCCTCGCAGGCGTATCCGGCGACATGTTGACGGCGGCCCTCATCGATGCCGGAGCTCCTGCGGAAAAAGTTAGAAGGGCGATGTTAGCAGCGGGCAGGCCATTCGGCAGGGTCAGGGTCCGAGTTAGGCGCGTCAAGGTCGGCACAATCAAGGCCACACGCGTCGAGTGCGGAACAAATGACGAGGGCGGGAGAACTTGCCCTGAGATCATTGGTGGCATCAAAGCCTTGCGTTTGCAATCAGAGGTAAAAACAGCAGCTCTAGATACCATTCGAACCCTTGCAAGGGCTGAGGCAAAGCTCCATGGAAAAAATCTTGAGCGGTTAAGATTACATGAGGTCGGCGCGGCTGATGCCGTCGCGGATATCGTGGGTTGTTGTACCGCAGTACACGAATTGGGTCTTTTCGAATATGAAATCCTTGGAAGTGAGGTGGCGGTCGGCAAGGGGTCGGTGAAGCTCGTCCACGGTGAACTGCCGCTCCCGGCTCCCGCGACGCTTGAGATCCTCCAGGGAGCGCCGGTGGTTGGGAAACCCGTCAACGCAGAGCTGACCACCCCTACAGGCGCGGCGCTATTAAAAACACTCGTGGACCGCTTCGTCCGGGTGTTCCCTACCATGAAAGTGAGCTCGGTGGGGTACGGCGCCGGGGCGAGGAAGCTGCAAATCCCAAATCTGATGCGGGTCTGCCTAGGCGAGTCGAGCGGGCCCGAGCTTCAGGAGATCGCGGTGCTCGAGACGAACGTCGACAAGGTCTCGGGGGAGGTCATCGGCTACACGATCGAGAAGCTGCTGGCCGAGGGCGCCTTGGACGCGAGCGCCGTTCCAATCATCATGAAAAAGGGCAGGCCGGGATTTTTGATAGAAGTGCTCACTAAACCCAATGATGCCGAACGACTCGCGCGCGTGCTGATGCTGGAGACCGGGACGCTCGGGGTACGCGTGCTGCCATCGGTGCACCGCTACGCGCTCGAGCGGGAAGTCGTGCGGGTAGACCTAAATCTGGCGGGGCGAAAGTTCAAGCCACGCGTGAAGGTGGCGCGGGAGGGGGGCAAGCTCGTCGGCCTAGCTGCGGAGTACGACGATGCAAGGCAGATAGCTGGGGCGACTGGTCTTGGGCTGCGCGAAGTTATCGTCCGCATTGAGGACATCGCTCGAAGAAAAGTGAGAGAGGGGGTGTAACCGGGGGGTTACAGTGTAACTGGGGAGTTACACCCCACTCAGGTTGCTCGCTTATAAAGGACCTCCACCCAAAGCCTTGGTGGGCAAATGAAGAAGGTTTTTGCAATTTTGGTGTGCGTTGTTATAGCCCTAGTATCCGTCGCCCTGGCTATAAGCTATGCGATATCGCAATCGGACCAGCACCTACAAAAACAGCCTTACATCGAGCGGACAGCGACCGTGTCCTACGTGGTCGACGGCGATACCATCTACCTCGAGGGCGGGGAAAAGGTCAGGCTGGTCGGGATCAACACTCCTGAGCTTGGGCCACCGGCGGAGCCCGGGGCTGTTGAGGCAAAAGAATTCGTCGAGAACCTCTGCCCATCGGGGACGGAAATCGGCTTAAACGTGGATGATCTAAAGCCGACAGATCGCTATGGCCGGACCTTGGCGGTCGTCTACATAAGAATCAATGGGGTTTGGACCAACTTGAACGCCGAGCTGTTGCGGATGGGATTCGCCGAAGTGATGTACATCCCACCTTCGGAGTTCAACCCATACGAGTGGGCAAGCTGATTGCCACGTTGCGACGAATATTCGTCGCCTATCGCTTCAGGGATATCACAATATGAAGACTCCCACTAAAAATGCCAGTAGCCCAAGCCCCATCCCTATTTTGCACGCAAGCGATGCCCGCCCAGCTGCTTTTGGTTCTTGGCTCCGAGCGATCAACCCAGCCGCAGCGATGAAGGCAGCGATTGAGGCGGCTACGAGCGCGAGGTACTGCGGCCCGAATATCCCCAGCAGATAAGGCAGAGGGGAGAGAGCTATTGCGGCACCCATGAACCCCACCGCTAGCGCTGCAGCTTTGCCCGCGCCGTGCATGAGCGGAAGGGTCTTGAACCCGAGCTTCCGATCCCCCCGCATGTCCTGGATGCTTTTGATGAGCTCCCGCCCCACCGTGGAGAGCGCCGCCATCAGCACCAGAACCAAAAGCTCGGTGGGGATTAGGGGCCCAGCTCGGAGGTGGGCGGTTGCAAGCCCACCGAAAAGGAAGGTCGAGCCCACCAGATATCCTATCGCGAAGTTTCCGGCAAGCCCTCGGCGTTTCAGCCCCCACGCGTAGAATGCTAACACGAGCGCGTTGAAGCCGGCAAGCAAGACGCAGTAGGGGTTCAAGAACACCGTGAGTACAACCCCGAGCACGAAAAGCACCTGGGCCATTATCAGCGCCTCGGAGGCCTTTATCCTGCCCGCGGGAATGGGGCGCTCGGGGCGGTTGATGCGGTCAATCTTGCGGTCGAAGTAGTCGTTTATCGCGTTGCCTCCCGCCGCCACAAGTGCAGCCGCAGCGAAGGCCGAGATCAAGGTGAGCCCGGGTATGTTTGCGTGGCCGACCGTGACCACTGCCCCGATTAGGACGGCCACCCCCGCGAGCAGGCAGTTCAGGGGCCTGGCGAGCTCGAGAGTGGGCGGTAAGCGAATATTTTCGACCCCCATTGTTCAAATGCCCTTTTAATGCTTAATTTCTCCAGAATGGCTTAACTTTAGCGGCAGGGCTGGAACTCCCCTTTAGATGGCTCGTGACGGAATACTTTCGGTGCCCCTGAAAAACGGCGAAAAAAGGCGGCAAAAAATCAGTCCGGGGGGCGATTTGGCCGCGTCTAGAGACCCTTTAAATAGTTTATAAATTACTTTCGGACACCCCCCTCCCCCCAACCGGCTTAAAGACTATTGCCAACAGATTGGGCGGAGGGTGAAAATTTGGCATTGACTTTACGATCAGCCTTAACTGCTGATCACTTTGGATTTGAGGGCACGCTTGCAAGCATAGCGGAGCGGATACGCGAGCAACAGGGTCGGAGGCAAAAGGTCGCGGAGGCGCTTGCCGGTCTCAGGGGCGTGGCTATGGATGGCGTGGAGGGAATAATTGAACCCTCATTGATCAAAACAGTCGAAATGGACCCTCTACTGGAGCTCACGGTGGCTGGGGTTGATGGCGGGTTACTTGAACAGCAGCTCCACGGTCTAGACCTCATCCTAGTGCGGGCCCTCGCGGCGATATTCCACTACCGCGATGCCGAGCTGGAGCGGGCCGACTACATCCCGAACGAGATGCCTCCACCCAAACTGATTGACGTCGCAGAGCCGCTGGACGCAAAGGAGTTCGAGCTTCTGACTGGGATGGAGCGGCAGCTGGCAGAGCTCGAGGTCGCAGCCGATGCCGTTCAGGAAAGCGGTGCGGGGCTCCTGCTACTCGATGGCTCCGTGGTGCCCCAGTATGTCGATAGATTTCCACACAGCACTCTTTTGCTCGAGCGGTACCAGAAGCTGATCGAGGCGTACACGGGGCTCTACCGAGTCTGTGCGAAGTCCGGGGCGCTCCTGGCGGGGGCTGTGAAGGACAGCCGCGGGGGGCGCTTCGTCGACATCCTCAGACGGGGTGTGTTGCCCGCTTTTGGCGACCTCGGGCTGGAGCAGAAGGACCTGGCGATACTGCAGCGCTCGCGGGACACAGCCCTCCTCGACCACTTGCTGGGGGTTGGAGAGCGAACTCCGGCATTCACCTACGCTGAAAAATCCGCAAGCTATATGCTTCGGGACCTCGGCGTCTGGGCCACGAAAGTTTACGCGTTTTACGTCAAGACGGTTCCATTCGACCGGCCGCTACGCGTGGAGTTCGTTGACTGCGAGGGTGGGCCGGCCGAGACAGCGGACCGGATTGCTTCGCTTGTCTATGCCCTCTCCTCCCATCACGACGCTTTTGGGCTCCCCTCGGTGCTCATTGAGGCGGATACTTGTGCTCGCCTAGCAGGGGAAGATCTTTGCATCGTGCGGGACTCCATTGCAGACCGCCTAGGACCCCCGACCTTGCTGGATCTGAGGCGGCACCGTAGGCCGTTTTGAGGTGATCAGATGGAAATCGGAACAGTTATCGTCACCGAGGACAGCCCTTCGCCGAGCAAGTTCAGCTTCGTAGTTACCGAGAATGGACACAGGATTCCGGTCCGCCAAGGGCAGTTTGTGGAAGTTGAAACGGAAGAAGGAAAAGTGGTAGCATTCGTTACGAACCTGATCAAGACCAACAGGTATTTCATGCGGGCGGAGTCCGTGAGAGAGTACGAACGCGGGGGGAGGCCCCTGACGGCGATATTCCCCGCCGACCGCTGGGAGTACCTCATAGCGGAAGCGCGGACGCTTGGGGTTCAAGGTGAGCAGGGGCTCGAGCGAACTACTTTTCCACCATCACCTGGGCAAAAAGTGCATGATGCAAATCCCGAGGCTCTGATCAACTTTCTTGGGCTGAATCCAGATGGCGGGATGGAGCTGGGCAAGCTCAAGCACCACGAGCTGCCCGTGAAGCTTGATCTTACAAGGCTGTTGCGTAAACACGTGGCGATACTCGGGATGAGCGGTTCTGGCAAAAGCTTTGGCACGCATGTGATCATCGAGGAGCTGCTCGACCGTTTGCCGGAGCGAGGGCGAGTTGGGATTGTCGTGATGGACGTTCATGGCGAGTACACGGGCTTGGCTGAAAGTCCCGGCTACTCAGACCGCGTGAGAGTTGTCAGAGGCGGGGAGGTTAGGATAGGGGTACCGAACATAAACGCGTACCAGTTCATGGAATTTCTACCTGACATGTCGGGGATGCAGGCGCGCGAGCTCCAGCGGGCGCTTGAGGGGCTTCGCGGGGAGATGCGGGTAGGAAAGGGGCCCTTCGGGTTGGACGAGGTTATCTCGCGGGTCGGGGAGGACGGGAATGTACACAAGCACCTCAGGCAGGCCCTGATGGGATGGCTTCATGACCTACAGGCGCTCGACATCTTTGACCGCGCTGACAACCCAAACTGGGAGCACTTGGTGGAGCCCGGGAAGGCAGTGCTGGTGGACCTGAGCGACATGACGAGCCTCCGCAAGAAGCAGATGTTGGTAGCATATGCGGCGCGCAGGCTTTTCAATGCTCGCAAGCGAAACCGTGTACCGCCCTTCGTGCTCTGTCTGGAAGAAGCGCATCAGTTCTGCCCAAGCGGGGAATCTAAGGGGATGGCTATCTCCAGGCCAATCATTGAGACGATTGCCCGCGAGGGCCGCAAGTTCTACGCCTCGCTCATGCTCATTTCCCAGCGGCCGGTGAGGCTCTCGACCACGGTGCTATCGCAGGCGAACACCAACATCATCCTGCGCGTCACCAACCCCTACGACCTCGAGCACATCAAGCAGTCCTCGGAGGCTATAACTGGCGAGGTGGCTGATATGATATCCTCGCTGCCGGTGGGGGAGGCGCTGGTGGTCGGGGAGGCAGTGAGCCACCCGATCTTTGTGAAGGTCAGGCGGAGGCGGTCGCGGGAGTCGGCGCACGGGGCGGGGCTGGAGGAGGCCGCGCGGGAGTTCGAGCGCCGCGGCAGGTGTGAGTACGAGGACGCGAAGGCTTTCATGTGAGCGGGTCGTATTTTAAGCGTTTGGGAAACTGCGCACCTGCGCATTTAAAATTTCTTAGCGATTAAGGGCTATGGCGGGAAAAGTGATTTCGCCTAGTTGCGCACCTGCGCATTTAAAATTCCAGCTCCTCAACGGCGTATATCCTGACCTTTTTACACCCACAGGTTTGTGCAAGTTCCTTTACCGCGCGAGCTGCTTTCATTCCTTCTGTTAAAATGACGCTATACTGTATCGCAAAGCCATCGCCGGCGAGTTTTAGCAACTCGCGGAGATTGAAGTAGAACTTTCTTGGGATTCTATTCCCATCAAAGTCGTAAATCACCAGCTTTAACATGCTTGGCCTTGGATCATCTTCCTCCACGTTTTCGTAGACTAGCTCCGCCAAGCTTTTCCTGCTCATCGCCATCACTTAGTTGCGCACCTGCGTATTATTCTCCATCAGCTACTTCGGGCTCGCGACCAGCAGCAGGGCCAGCTCGCAGAGCTCCCGCACGACCTCGGGCTGAACCACGTGCTGTTCGAGGTACTCGCGCAGGATCGGCGTCAGGTCCCACGCCATATATGTGAGGCTCAGCTCACCCGGGTTCGCATGTGCTTGGCCAAGCTTCTGGACTGCCGCCGTTGCCGCTCGCATGTCATCCCCACGCTGTCTCCTGATCTCCCCGACCAATCCCTCAAACGCCCCTCCATTGTTCAGATATTTGCCGATGTAACCGCCGACATCTGCTGCCAGCTCTCGGTAGAGCTCGAGCGCCTTCCGAAGCGCCAGTCCATCCGCGTGGGCATCAAGTCGCCAGAGCGTCCGCGCCCTCA
>JASEJC010000009.1 GCA_030016755.1 Candidatus Hodarchaeaceae archaeon
CAAGGGTTTGGTGGAGCAAAGGGGAGGGTATAAGTTAGGGAAGGGAGTTGTCATGGTTCCGGCAGACGCTGAGGCCGAGTTCGACGGGATTTTCGATGCCAACAAAATTAGGGCAAAAAAGAAATATTTGCATTTCATTTCCGAAGCATAGAAGCTGGATGGTCTGGCTGCGATTGCGATATTCCGGAAGAAGTAAGGGGAATAAATGGCCAGAGATAGAGGAATTTAGGGGTGACGTAACTGCTATCCAAAACTCAGTGGGATTCATCTCTTCTCGCGCAGGTAGAGGTTGTTTCCCCGGGTGTCGACTGCTACAACGAGAGGCCCAAAATTCCTGACTCTGAGCACCCAGATGGCCTCCGCGGGGCCCAGGTCTTCCCACAAAATTTTCTCGATTTTCTCGATTGCGCGTGCTGCTATGACGCCCGCACCGCCCGTGAAGGCAAGATAAACGCAGCCGAGCTTTGCAAGCTGGCCGGCGATTTCCTCGTTCACGCCGCCCTTCCCTATTAGCGCCCTGACGCCCGTGCGCTTGACGAACTCGACCTGCATCGGGTCCATGCGGGCGCTTGTCGTTGGCCCCGCTGAGAGAATTTGCCATCCCTTGGGAGTTCGTTTTGCGAGTGGGCCGCAGTGATAGATAACGCCACCTCTGAGTCCTACCGGCGATTTTCTCCCCTTGGTGATCCTAACGTGGGCCTTGTCCCTAGCGGTCACTATCCGTCCTGTAATGGTCACAAGATCTCCAGCTCGCAGCCTTCTGATATCGCCCTCGCTCAAAGGCGGGGTTAACTTAGTCATCCTCAGGGTTCCACCACCTTTAACCGGCCACCCACCAGTTTTGCCTTGGCCCTTCTTGCCGGCCAGCACTGGAGGGCGATCGCCACCGGGAGGCTCGCGGCGTGGCATACGGCCCTCTCGATCAACACCCTCAGGACTGTGGTTTCCCCGCCCAACCCCATGGGTCCGATGCCTGTGCGGTTTGCAGCTCGTTCGATTTGACGTTCGAGTTTTGCGAGAGTCGGGTCGGGGTTTTGTCGATCGAGGGGGCGCAACAGGGCCCGCTTTGCCAGCAGGGGCGCCGTTTCCATAGACCCGCCCACGCCAACACCCACAACCGTTGGAGGACAGGGCCTACCCCAAGCTTCCGTCAGCGTGAGTAGCACGGCCCGCTCGATGGCTCGCGGCCCTTCTACCGGCCTAAGCATGAAGAGCCTGCCCCAATTCTCGGTCCCCGCGCCTTTCACGAGCAAGTCGACTTGGAGCCTTTTCCCACCCACGAGTTCGATGTGGACGGCGGGTTGCCCCCTGCCGGTGTTGGGCTTCGCCGGCTTGCGCGTGATGGGGTCGACCACGCTGGGGCGGAGCGGTACCTCCCGCGTCGCCAGCGCCACGGCTTCGCCGATTGTTTTTTCTAGGTCGAAGTTGAGCTTGAGCCCTCGTCCAAACTGAACGAAAAACGTGAAGGTGCCCGTGTCCTGACAGATCGGGGCCCAGAATTTTTTCGCCAGCTCGAGGTTTTTCATCATCAGCTCAAAATGGAGCTTGGCGATAGGGCTCCTCTCGCGTTTTCCACTCCGCCTGAGCACACGCAGGACATCGTCTGGCAGGTTGGTCTCGGCGCGGCGGAGCATCTCGACGACGACATCGCGAAAGTCAGCCTTTTTGAGCATGCGATCGAGTTCAGATAGTCCAGCAACGTTAAAATCCCTTCGCAGAAAGGTCCGTCTGTGGTCGAGTGCGCTTGGTCAATAAAAATACTGGCGCGGCGATCGCGAGCGAGGTAGAACTGGCTGACACATTCTGGAGGCGCTTCCGCGGGCTCATGTTCAGGCGCAGATTTCCGCGTGGCAGGGCACTACTGTTCAAATTTCGAAAGCCTGGACGCTACAGCGTGCACATGTTTTTCACGCGATTCCCCATCGACTTGGTCTATATTGATTCAAAATTTAGGGTCGTCGAAGTTCGCGCTGACATCAGACCATGGCGCATACATCGACCAAAAGCTGTTGCGAAATACCTCATCGAACTTCCTAGAGGAACCATCGCTCGGGCACGCATCAGGGTCGGACACAAAATTTCATCAAAAGGAAAAAGTTTTAACCCCGGAGAATGAACTAAATTTGCTGGCCGAGGCTGGTGGGGGGACGGAGAGGAGCATGTGGACGTCCCCAAAATGTTGGCCGAAACGGCAGTGCGTCTTGCTTTGGATGTGAATGCAGACGCTATTCTTGCATTGACCGAAACCGGGAAGAACTGCGAACCGCTCATCAGTAAAAAGTTTGTGGGTAGGCATGGAAAGGAAATAAAAGTGATTGTCGCGACTCCCAGCATTGAAGCCTGCAGAAAATTCAGCAAAAATACAAGCGTCAGGTTAATCAAGCTCACCGCGCGACCAGCCAGCAGGGTAACTCAGGCCCACCACGCTATGACATGCGGGCTGCGGGAAGGGATTCTTTCCCCAGGTGAGCGCTTGGTGTGTCTCGCAGGGAACGGTTTCGCGGATATCACGGACTCCATCATGGTTCTAGATGTCACCGAGGATCAGCTAGCAATGGGGGCGTTGGAGTCGGACCCAATCCTAGCGTCGACGGTTGAGCTGTCGATTGAACTTGGAAAGGGGGGGCCGGACCGCAAGCCAGTTGGCACGGCATTCACAATTGGGGAGAGCAGGGCAGTCATGAGGCTGTCGCGCCAACTGATGATAAATCCGTTCAAAAGCTACAGGGCAAACGTATCCGACCGAAGCTGCTGGGACCTCCTGAAGAAGTACGCCGCCCTAGATGGGGCCTTCGTCGTGGAAAAGGACGGGCTCATTGTCGCGGCACACCGTTACCTGAACGCGAATGTCAAGGTAGCGATCCCGAAGGGCCTTGGGGCCCGCCATCTTGCTGTAGCATCGATGACAGCAGCGACTAAATCAAAGGGGGTGACGGTTTCAGGAGAGGACGGGGTCGTTAGGATATTCGAGGGCGGCAGGCTCGTGGCGAAGGTGGACCCCAACAGCAAGATAATCGAGTGTCTGCGCGGTTCCATTGAGATTAACAATTTTAGGTCGTATCGCTAAGTGGTTTTAGGGTTCGAATGCTGTACGCGACCTTGGCAGAGGCGTTTGAGAAGCTGGAGCAAACGGCGTCATACTTGGAGAAAAATTCGACCATCGTGGAACTACTCAAGCGGACGCCAGCCGAGGAGATGGAGCGAGTGGTCCTGCTTTTGCTCGGAAGACCTTGGCCCGCCTATGTATCTAAAGAGACGGGCGTCGGGCTGCAGCAACTGAAGAAGGCGGTCGCGATGGCTTCTGGCTATCCTTTGACCGAGGTGGAGAAGCTCATGAATGAGGTGGGCGATCTTGGGGAGGTGGCGCGTAGGCTACTGACGAAGAAGAGGCAGGTAACACTTTTTTCGGAAAAGCTGACGGTTGAGAAAGTTTTCAACAAGATTAAACAGCTACCAGATATCACGGGGGCGGGTTCGGTGGACCGGAAGATAGACTCAATCTCCGAACTCCTCACCAGCTCGAATCCCCTAGAGGCAAAATTCGTTGTCCGCACCGTGCTGGGGGACCTCAGGATAGGTGTGGCGGAGGGGAGGCTGAGGGACGCGATTGCCAGCGCCTTTGACACAAGCCCCGAAAAAGTCGAGCACGCCTACATGCTCACGACCGATTATTCGATCGTCGCAAAGGCCGTCGCCACGAGCGGGGAAGAGGGCCTCCGGAAGCTCGGGGTCTCGGTCGGTCACCCAGTAAACCCGATGTTGGCTCAGCGGGCGAAAGACATCGACGAAATCTTGGAGCGGATGAAAGAAAAAGCTGCATTCGAGATAAAGCTTGACGGCATCCGGGTACAGGTTCACAAAGATGGCGACGAAATTTCGCTCTTCACCAGGCGGATGGAGAATTACACCAGCATGTTTCCAGACATCATCGACCCTCTTCGAAAAGCCCTGAAGCCGAAGCGGGCGATCGTAGATGGAGAGCTCGTGGCAATCGACAAGCGGGATGGGAAACCCATGCCCTTCCAGGAGGTATTAAAGCGTCGCCGGAAGTACGAGATCGAGGAGGCGGCTGAGCAGATTCCCGTGGAGATACAGCTCTTCGATGTGCTGCTGGTCGATGACAAGGCGATGCTGGATGAGCCGTACACCAAGCGGAGGGCCGAGCTCGAAAAGATCGTCCAGGAGGTTAGGGGCAGGGTGATGGTGGTCGAGCAGCGGGTCCTCAGCAAACCAGATGAGATACAGAAGTTCTTCGACTACGCGGTTAAAATCGGGCACGAGGGGCTGCTGGCGAAGGACCTGGGGGCGGGCTACCGCGCAGGGCGGAGGGAGTTCGTCTGGCTCAAGCTGAAGCCGGTGCTTGAAACCTTGGATCTCGTCGTGGTCGGTGCGCACTACGGCAAGGGAAAGCGGGCAGGGGTTTTTGGATCTTATATCTTGGCGGCGCGCGACGAGGAGAGTGGGCGCTTTCAGACCGTCACGAGATGCGGGAGTGGTTTCACCGACAAGGACCTGAAAGAGCTGACGAAGATGTTCAAGAAGATTCAGCTGAAAAAGCCCCATGAAGATGTGGATATAGAAATAGAGTGCGATTGGTATTTTGAACCTCGCATAGTTTTCGAGATCGAATACGAGGAGATTCAGCTGAGCCCAGAGGAACGCCACACATCAAAAATGGGCCTACGTTTTCCGCGCTACCTGAGGATAAGAGAGGATCGACGCCCGCAGGAAATAACGACCGTCAATGAAATCGAGGAGTTATTTGAGATGCAGGAGAGGAGAAAGGGGAAGAGGGCCTAACTGAATTTTTCAGCCGAGCTGCTCGATCAGCGAATCCTCAAATTTTCCCAAAAATTCTGCTACCTGGTTTTCTGGCACTTGGGCGCCGCAAGCCACGGCATGTCCGCCGCCCTCCCCGCCCACTGAATGCGCTGCCTCCCGTATCGCCCGCGCCATGTCCAAGCCCTTGAGGAAGAGGAGTTTCGAGCACCTTGCGGAAATTTTTGCCACGCCACCGTCTCGGATTACACCCACGATGGGCCGGTATGGGTCGCAGTTCCCGTATCCGAGGTTCAGGCTGGCTATGGTCCCAATGAACGTTTCCTTGATCTCCCCGCTCGCGTCGAAGTATTGGATGTACCCCTTGGGCCCCTGCTGGAGCCCGGTCTGCTCGACGAACTCCATCCCCTCGGCGATGCTGCGCCTGTGGTGGCGGAGCAGGTTAAACATTGCCTTTAAGTAAATTTTGCGATCACCTTTCGCAACCTCGAAGCCTATGAGCGGTTGCTCGTGACGCGCGGTCGAGTTCATGCACGTGGAGAACCCATCAGCATCGCGAAGTATCGACCGCTCTTCTTCAGCCAATAGAGTATGGGCCTCGCCGATTATGAGCCCTGGCACATACTTCACAAGCTCCGCAGGTACATACATATAGGCGCGCGCAATCAACTCCGTCGCCAGCCGCTGCTTTTCGGCATCAGTTAGGTCAACGGGCCGGCGCCATCCGCCATCGTCCTTGAGCTGGATGTCGAGGTCCTTCAGCAGACTCACGCAGCCGGGAGCGTAGTTGCTGATGCCCGGGATGGGCGGGTCGGTGAATGATTCGAGAGCCTTGAAAATAGGTCGGGAGTGTCGCCCATACAGCATCAAGTCAATTTTTTGGTCCAATACCCCCGATCGGACGGCGTCTTTAGCAATCTCTCGATTATACCCCATTAATTTTCCCCAAGCGTTTTGGATATCCCCTATGGCTCCGACTATGGCGAGCGCGGAGAGGTCTAGGTTGGACGGGTCAAGCTCGCGAGCGATCAGGTATACCATGCCTGCCCCGCTGACCTCCTGCACCCCATCCAAGCTGTAGTGGTGGGCATTTAGGTGAACTAACCCTGGCCATCCCTCAACAGGCTGTGGCTCGTGGTGGTCAGCGATTATAACGTCGTGCCGTAGAAATTTGTTGCGAACGTTTTGGAGTTGGGAGCTTCCAAGATCGGTGAAAATAGTGAGATCGGGGGGATCGAGCCCCTCGATGACATCCCGGTACAGCATACGGACAAATTTCACATTGTGCGGGATATCGAGCCGGTCGAGAGCTTTCGAGATCAACGCGGCAGAACAAACTCCGTCCGCGTCCATATGAGAAACGATTTCGATGGAGCCATTTCGATGTTTCTTTATCAGTTCGGCGGCCTTGCGCGCGGCTGTGTTCATAAAAATTCCCGGCGTGTTTCTGAACCCTTTTATCCAAGGAGGCTTGTAAGTCTTGCGGTGGGGAATTGCGCATTCACCACGGTTACATAGGTATCGTCCTAATCGTCTGGAGCATAGTGGTTATCGGCTTCGGGCGCCTCATGATCGGGGAGTTCAACCCCTGGCTGGCTTGGGGCGGCCTTTTGCTCGGGGTAGCACTAGTGGTCCACGATGTTTTATGGCATGCGAAACACAGGAAGGGGAGGTGAGGGCTTGCGCACTATTGAGCTCAAGGGCAAGGATGTCGTGCTGATAGATCAAACAAGGTTGCCGCGAGAGTTAAGATTGATCAAGTGCAAGAACGCGGAAGAAGTGGCGAGGGCGATTGAGCGCATGCAGGTGCGAGGTGCTCCGGCGCTCGCAGCCGCCGCGGCGATGGCTCTCGCTGTTACCGCACTTCGGAGCAGGGCGAGGACGAAGTCCCAGCTCTTACAGGAGCTGAAGCGGGCAGCCAACAGGGTGAAGCGAACACGCCTAACCGCGGTTAATCTTTTCGTTGGGTTGAAACGTACGCTCGATGCAGCACAAGCGGCTCCCAGCACTGAGCGGGCGCGCAGTGCGGTCGTGCGGGAGGCGAGGCGCATAGCTGAGGAGGATATCAGGGTGAACAAGAAAATAGGTGAGAACGGCGCGAGGCTCCTGAAGAGCGGAGATGTGGTGCTCACTCACTGCAATGCCGGGGCACTGGCAACGATTGACTACGGCACAGCCCTCGGGGTAATTCGTGCCGCGTGGCGGAAGGGCAAGCACATAAGCGTCATCGCCACGGAAACCCGCCCGCTCTTGCAGGGGGCGCGGCTCACCGCTTGGGAGCTGAAGCGCGAGGGGATCCCAGTCACGGTGATTACAGATAGTATGGTGGGGGACTGCTTTCGTAAGAGAATGATTGACTCAGTATTGGTGGGGGCCGATCGAATCGCGGCGAACGGCGACACGGCGAACAAAATTGGGACTTACTCAATCGCGGTGCTCGCTAGGGAGCATCGCGTACCTTTTTATGTGGTTGCCCCGACCAGCACCATCGATTTTAGCATGCGAAGCGGCAAGGAGATTCCCATCGAGCAGCGGAGCGCGGAAGAGGTCGCTTTCATCGGGCGTACCCGGATAGTACCGAAAGGGGTCAAGGTGCTGAACCCGGCCTTCGATGTCACGCCAGCACGTTTGATAACCGCGATTGTGACCGAAAATGGCATCGTAAATCCAGGCGAGCTGAAGTCGCTGTCTGGGCGCTAAACTGGTTCGACTCGTGTTACACCTGGGACTTGCTTCTTGAGTTCTCGTTCGATTCCAAATGCTAGCGTGATCGTCGACATGGGGCAACCAGCGCATGCTCCAACGAGGCGGACCCTTACCACCCCATCCTTTGTCACATCCACCAGCTCGATATCGCCGCCATCGGCTTGGAGCGCAGGCCGGATCTTCTCGAGCGCTGCCTCAATTTTTTCGCGCATTCGATCACACTTGTTGAGATGTCAGTGCACGTTGTTTAAAAACCTACCCCTCATGGTTTCACCCACATTTTTTGTAGTTGGTAGTGTCATTACCAACTACGGAAACCTGGCGTGCGCGGGTGAACAACAAAAGCATCGCTACTCAGGCATCATGCCCCGAACTTTATGCCTTTTCCCATCAGGTCGACGATGATTGGTATCAGGTTCTTTCCTCGGATCCAGCCCAAGCCACCCTTTGCTACGGAGCGCTCACCATAGGTCCGGACATCGTCCGCGCGCACGCCGGGGCCCGAGATGAGGATGGGCACTGGGTCGCTCGTGTGCTGGCGGACGCTCACGGGCGTCGTGTGGTCGATGGCGACGGCGATGAAATCCGCCATGTCGATGAACTGGTTCAGCATGGCATCGGTTCGTTCGATGAGTCCAATTTTCGCGCGCGCGTTGCCATCGTGGCTGGCCTCGTCGAAACCTTTCACATGTAGCAGCACGAGGTCGTGGGTCTCGAGCGCCCGCAGCGCAGCTTTCGCCTTTGCGTCAAGATCCGTGTCCACGCCACCCGTGGCCCCCGGGACATCAACCACGGTCATGCCCGCCAACCTGCATACGCCTTTCACTAGTGCCGCAGCGGCGACGCACGCACCTTTAATCCCAAATCGCTCGTGGAATGGTTTGAGGTGGGGAACTATACCCCCACCACGGAGCAGGATGTAGTTTGCTGGGGGATGGCCCTTTTTGACGCGCTCTCGGTTCAGCGGGTGGGTCTTGAGGATCTCGTAGGCCTTGCGCGAAAAGTCGTTCAGCAACCTCGCCGTTTTCGCAGCCCTGCGTCGGCGAACCACGTATTTGCGGACGCCGCCAACGATAATCGGGTATGCTGGCACGGCCTGTTCGGGGGCATGCAGGAGCGGCTC
The DNA here is from genome assembly GCA_030016755.1 of Candidatus Hodarchaeaceae archaeon. Taxonomy (GTDB): domain Archaea; phylum Hadarchaeota; class Hadarchaeia; order Hadarchaeales; family Hadarchaeaceae; genus JASEJC01. The sequence continues at coordinate 8,609 of JASEJC010000009.1, forward strand.
AATCTGGAGGGGCTTCTTTCCCTCCTCGTGCGGGTCGGAGTCGGTGACCTCGTGGGACAGCCCATCACCCCGGAGCACGAGGGTCGCACGGTGCCCAACGGTGCTCCTGAAGATGAACTCTGCGCCCTTGAGCTTGATCTCCCCCACCGCGGCCGAAAGCGGCTCGGTTCCATGAATTCGTCCAGCCCGGCGGTCCTTGACGACCAGTTTGTCATCCACGGTGGCGTAGTTGGCCCTGAAGGCGATGTCTCCAGCCTTGAGCTCGATTCCCGCCCCAGCCGCCTCGAATGGTCCCCGCCCCGTGTAGGTCTCGTAGGGGTCGTATCCCAGTAGGGCGAGGTGGGCGGTGTCGCTCCCGGGGGGGACCCCTGGCGCGATCGTGTCCATGAGGCCGCAGATCCCGCGCTTTGCGAGCCAGTCCATGTTCGGCTTCTTGGCTATCTCGAGGGGGGTCTTGTTGGCGAGTTCGGGGACGGGGCGATCAGCCATCCCGTCGCAGATCAGCAGGAGGGTTTTCACGCTTTCATCCCCAGCACAAAGAATACTAATGTGTGGTGATAAAAGCAATTTGGGCCCGTGGCCTAGCCAGGATAGGGCGGCAAGTCGTTAGACCCGCAAGCCTTCGGAGCTGCAAATCGGGGGTTCGAATCCCTCCGGGCCCGCCACTAAAATTTGAGACACAACAATTAATTACAATTTAAAGCTACTTTTCCTAGTGTATCCCATGGGCCCATCTTGGATTTGGGATAAGCTCTTGAGTGTGTGCTTCCGGGTTCAGAGTTTCCTTGAAAGGAACTCCAAAAAAGTCGTTGCAATCACAATAATCGCTGGTATTTGTCTGTTTTGGTATGCCCCTGTCTCTCTTGGGGCGATTCTTATCTTTACCGTGAGCGCTTTTTTGTTGGGCACGTTTGATTCACGTAACTTAAAAAAATCTCTCGCTAACCTCTGCATTTTCCTGCTCGTCTTGGGGGTGATTTTTTCTCCTTTTGTCTTTATGATACTCTGGAGAGAACATCAAATCAACAACCCTGCCCAGCTGATTAACAGAGGACATCCAAAGATCTTAGAGATGACTGCAGAATTTGAAAATATGGTCCCTGAAAATGCGACGACCGAGGAAACATTGTATCTACTGGAACGGTATGTTTACAGAAAAATCCCCTACGATTACGCATTTAGTATCTTCCCTCCTCCGCTCCAGACAATCGATGATATAATGGTTAGGATGACTGCTACCTGCTGGGGGCGAGCACTTGTAGGGTACTGCATTTTGAAGAACATGGGGCACGATGTTTACGTAGTAGGTACTTATGCTGGTAACCATCATTTTTGGCTACGAGTCTACGAGAGTGAATCCTACAGGGAAACGTTTCTAGTGGGTGGGCGTCGTGAACCGTGGGTCATGTTTAACGAGCTGAACGTTTACTGGAGTTCTCCGCTCGATGAGCTCTACAAGACATTCTTCGAGGGTTTTGAAGTTGGTTTTATTGGGATGGTGGAAGAACTTGCCCTGGGTTCCTTCTATTGCGGGATCCCGATCGTCGCCAGCGCTATCTATATCTTGGTATCGAAAAGAAACAGGAAGTTTATAACATACGTGGGGGCAGTGACGGGAGCACTGATTGTGGCAGTTGCGTCAGGTTGCATAGGAGTGGTGAACGCGAGATTGATGTTGTTACCGATAATCGTAGCTGGCGGGGTGTACTTGAGAATTCTCAATCGAAAAACGAGAAAATTAAAAGGATAACTTTTCTAGCAATACTTTGCCAAAAAGTTTCATTGTAATTGCTTAAATTCTTGCTCAATCCAGTACATTAGTGCGAACGAAAATTTGAACCTATCCGGGCCCGCCATTTTTTTACAGGTTTATTTTTCCAGCCGCGCATAGGATAGTGGGCCGGTAGTCTAGCCTGGATAGGACGCGAGCCTCCGGAGCTTGCGGCACGGGTTCGAATCCCGTCCGGCCCGCCACCTACCGCCGCACGTATTTCTTCCAGCTCTGCCTCACGACTTGAATCCCGATGGCGATCAGGGCAATCCCGACCAGAATCAGGATGATGGCATATGCGGCCTGTCCCCAGTTCTCGGAGAGCTGCGTCCCACTGGCCACGAGAAGTAGGATCCCAGCCACTAGGAGGGATAGGTTAAACGCGGGTTTCCCGGGCCACACGCGGCTCGCCCCCGCGAACACAAGCAGGGCGCCAGCCGCGAGAAGCCCAGCCCCAGCCACCAAGCCTGGGGTGCTGACGGCGTTCATGCCCTGGTTGATTAGGATGGCCCCGACGATGATCAACACTATCCCAATCAGCATGACCGCGAATTGTTTTGGCGGCTCGGGAACAGGGGGCGGGGCATATGCGACCTTAGCCGACATAACTCGGACGCTCCTTGTCGGGTTTTTGCGGCGCGTGCACTCCGGGCAGCGGGACAGGCGGCGGGATGTTGAGGGTTCTCGAGATCACCGTGGCCTCTATGAGCGAGGTGTTGGTTATAGCCTGGAGGAGTATCGGTGGCGGGGGCTTCTTGCTCTTGTAATCCCCATGAATTTTTTTGATCTCCTCGGATGTGCCGGATATCATCGCTTGTCCTTTGATGTTTATCTGCGCGACCGATGGGGTGTATCCAATCGTCACGACGAAGGGGATCGCAAGCTTCTCCTCTTTTGGTTCAACCCCTACTATGTTGACGTTTGTAGAGATGTGCACTCCAGCCGGGGCGGGTTCATCTCGCCCCCAGAATCGCTCGGCGGAGATGTAGTTTATGTCAACGCGCACCTGCAAGTTTGGCACCGTTTGATGTTAAGATTCCTACCTATAAATCGGCACGGGTAGGCTAAAATTCGCGCGTTGGGAATTTTACGTGAACCTCGCGGATCAGTGGTCGGGCCAGATGCCTGCGAGCCCTTGGCGGCACTTCAAATTTTCCCAAGTCGATCTCCCTCTTCAACCTCACAACTTTTGCCGAGCCAGCTGGAGCTTTGATTTTACATCTTTTGCACGAGTACCCCTTGTTTTTTCCCTCCGACTTCATCCGCTTGCCGCAGCTCGGGCATTTCGGGTTTTCTTTTCGGAGCGCGGGCGCGAGCTTCAGGATCGCCAGCTTCTCGAGGTTGATGGTGAGGGGCAGCTCCAGCTTCTCCTTGATGCCGCCGTAGGCCCGCACCCGGTCTCCGACGATGAGCTTTTTCACGACCTCCCGGAATTGGCGCGTTGGCTCATAGGCAGCGCAGTCGATCTCCCCCGTCTCGTCTCGGATTCGGAAGATCACGTGGCCGCCAGTGATTATGCGTGGCGCTAGGCACACGGCACCGTCCGCGATGATAGACCAGTATGGTTTCGCCTCGGCAATTTTCACCTTCTTCAGGTGTTCATCCGTGCCTTGGTTGGTCTTGTAGATGATCGTGTGCTCGATGGGTTCCAGGGCCCTCACGAGTTCGTTGGCCTCCCGCACGCGCTCCGGGCTCTCCCCGCGGATGCCGTAGAGGATTGGGCAGGGGGTGTGGGGGGTGATTCGGATTTCGCCGGTGGATGGGTCGAGGTTGTCGAATGTGTTCGGGTAAGTTTTCGCGTCCATCTCAGCAACCGAGGCGGCGTCGACTTTTCTCGGGGTTCCTCGATTTTCAGGCGTGCGATATGCGATGAGCTCGAATGTCCAGTCGCGTTCGAGGGTGTTGCCGATGGCCGCAAGGGCTCCGATGATGCCGCGACCTAGCTTGAACTTATGTGCCTCGGCCCCGATTTCTCGCGCTAGGGCTTCGGCTTCTTCAATAGTGACGATATCCTGAACAACTTTTTTTGAAAACACTTTCAGTTTAGTGGGGATTTTTTCGCCTTGGCAGAAGACTACACCTGGATTTGTGGTTTCGACATGGAGTTCGGCGAGTTCTTCAACTGTTTTAAGCACTGTTTCCTTGACGAGCGGGACTTGATGATTTTGCACTTTTACCGTGAAAGCAACGGCACAATTTCCCCTAGTTTTTAGTTTCCAATTGGGGTTCAGCCGGATTAATTTTGGGTGATTTTGGGCCACGATATTATGGGCCTTGAGACGTTCGATAGCCACGGCTCCAACGTAGGTCGTGCACATGTTCTCCTTTGAGTCTGTGTCGTCAATGCCAACGCGGAGCAGCATTATATCCCTAAGAAAATTGGGTTGCTTTAATTAATACTAGACCGACAAGGGATTTGGTAACCATGGTAAATCCGTGGGGGGAGTTCAAGCGCGATGTGTGCCGGGCGTTGGAGGCGGCGCTCTCCAAACTAGGCTGGCAACCGCCGAGACCGCTCGAGGAAACACTGGCGGAGCCCCCCGACCCAAAGCTCGGGGATCTCGCCTCGACCATTTGTTTTGATCTAGCAAAATCACTCCACAAATCGCCTACATGGCTCATGGCGGAGCTCTCGAAGGCGCTCGAGCCAGCGGGGCTCATCGCGCGGGTCGAGGTCGTCGGCAATTACCTGAACTTCTTCGTAGATGTTCAAAAACTGACCGAACTCACGCTCCGCGCGGTCGAGGAGGCCGACGAGGAGTATGGTCATCTCAAGGTCAGCAGGGGGAAGGCGGTGATCGAACACACGAGCGTGAACCCAACGAAGCCGCTTCACATCGGCCACGGGCGAAATGCGGTGATTGGCGACACAATGGCGCGCATCTTGCGAGCCCTAGGTTACGAGGTCGAGGTTCAAAACTACATCGACGACATGGGGCGCCAGGTTGCCGAGACCCTGCTCGCCAACCAGCTCATCAAGCGCAAGCCACGGGCGAAGTTTGACCACGTGCTCGGGCTTATCTACGCGGACATGCACCGCCGCGTCAGGCAGGAAGCGGAGCTTGAGGCGCGGGTCAGGGAAATCCTCGCGGAGCTCGAGCGTGGGAAGGGGAGATGGGTCACCATGGCAAAGCGTTTGACGCAGCGCTGCGTGAAAGCGAACTTGGAGACCACCGACCGCTTGGGTGTGAGTTATGATCTGTTGGTGTGGGAGAGCGACATCGCGCGCTCCGGGATGTTGGACGAGACACTCGAGCGGCTGAAGGCCATCAACCGCGTTGTCGAAGGGACCGGCGACCGGGCAGGTACTCTAATCCTCAGGCTAGCGGATTTCGGGATCGAGGATAAAGTGCTCGTCCGCTCAGACGGCACGGCGGTCTATACGGCCCGCGACATCGCATACCAGCTCTGGAAGTTCGGGCAGACGAAATCCGGGCTGCGGTTCAAGCTCCACTCGAAGCGCCCCGATGGGACCAAAACCTACACCACGGCGCAGCGGGGCAAATCCGTTGCAAAGTTCGGGCGCGCGGGTAAGGTGATAAATGTGGTTGGGGCCGAGCAGCGTTTTCCCCAGCAGGTCGTCTCCACTGCCCTCAGGGCTCTGGGGCTGGAGCGGGAGTCCCAGAACTCCTACCACCTGGCCTACGAGCATGTTTGGCTCCCGAGCGGCAGGTTCTCCGGGCGCAAGGGCACCTGGGTTGGATTTTCTGTGGACGATGTCGTTGAGGAGGCGGTGGCCCGCGCGCATACTGTGGTTAAGGAACATGCCCCCAAGGCGACCGAGCGGTTCTGGCGTAAAGCAGCAGAGTTCGTGGGCGTTGGGGCAGTTAGATATTCTTTGCTCAGCACCTCCCCCGAGAAGAAAATAGTGTTTAAGTGGGAGGAAGCTCTCAACTTCGACCGGAACAGCGGCCCCGCCATCCAGTACTCGCACGCCCGGGCCTGCAGCATCCTGCGGAAGGCGAAGCGCCGGGGTGGGAAGCACCCGATTGATGTTTTCAAGCTGCCGGAGGAGCGGCGCCTGGTCAAGCTGCTCTCGAAGTTCCCGGAGGTCGTGCGCGAGGCGGGGGAGAAGCTCCAGCCCTACCTGCCCGCTCTTTACGCGGCTGAGCTCGCGCTCGGGTTCAACAAGTTCTACGAGGTGGCCCCGGTGATCGAGGCCGAGACGCCCCAGCTATGCGCTGCCCGCCTTCGCCTAGTGAACTGTGTTCGCATAACGCTGCGAAACGCGCTCGATTTGATGGGGATAGCAGCTCCCGAGCGCATGTAACAGATATCTGGAAGAACATTACAATCTTCAAAACCACAATTTTATATAACGTCTAGCAAATATTGTCAGAGGATGAGATGAACTTCAAGACAGCATCCCTGGCGGTGTGCGGCTTTCTTTTCATCTCTTTGGCAGCGGGTGCCCTTTCATCGGCCCAAACCGAAACAGCCATGCCATCCACCATGCCGATCCAGCTGGCCGCCCCCTATCTGGGGGGCTATCAGATGGAAAACTTTTCGTTGGACTTGCTCCTCGAGTTCAAGAGCACGGGGCGCTGCCGCATAAGGGCGGATTATTCTGGGCCTAATCCGATTCTCTGTGCTTTGCGTGCAACTCCGGTGCCCCCCAAAGTTGTAACACCTTTAACAGCCGTTGCAGATGGGATGGTCTATGACTACGACCCATCCGCCTATTTGGAGAACTACAAGAATGGTGCCGTTAGCATTACTGTTCAGATGGTGTCTGGCGAGTTGAGGAACATCGGTGACCCAGCGTACGGCGGTACTACTGTAATGGTATCCAATCCGAGGACTGGTTTCCGGGGCAGCGTAACCTTCGATAACACCGATGGATGGGGTGGCCTGATGGAGAAATCAACGGATATCCAGTACTGGGGCACCGGCGACGCGAACAAGATCACGATGAAAGTCTCGATGTTCACGGATAGCCAGGGACGGCTGAGCGTTGGAAGTTCGATACGGATTTTGCTGCAGCCTTTTGGAGAAACCGACGCGCACGCGCAAGCATCTCAGAGAATGGCGAAATCAGCGGCATGGGACGAGGCAGATATAATAAACATAACGATTACGGGGCGAGACTCACTCAGTCTTACCGGTTATAATGGGGCATACCTGAGGGGTTTCAGCTGGTCCGAAGGTTTTGCGGCTAGCTCAGCTTCCCCAGACTCAATTTCCGCAAGCCCCGCACAACCCGTGCGCTGGGACATAAGCGTCGAGCTCACATCCCCCAGCGAGGGGAAGCTCACCGTCACCGCAAGTGGTTGGGCGGTTCTCCCCCTCACCGCGGAGCAGAAGCGGATGGTCGCGTTGGCGGTAGTGGGTTATAAGCTTGCGCCGGGGAACCTCAACCAGCGGATGCTACAGCAAATCCAGGACCAGCTCAAATATGCTCCTTTTAATGTAACCGATCTCAACATCACTCGGCTCGATTGGGACGATGCCGCGTCAAAACTGACTTTCGGTGTAACTGTAACCGTCGAGAGCCCGAGAATTACGTCAGATGTGCGAAGAGAGCTACCGGCGAGCATCACCACGACCGGGTCCGGGAGCATCCCAGGAACAGTGAAGACCCCAGAGGACCTCCAAGAGCTAGCGTTAGACTTCATGTTCAGGGTCGTTGCCCGAACGGCGATGGCGGAGTTACAAATGAAGCTCGCGGGGCTTGACTCGACGATCAAGTTTGAATACGAGTTCGAACTGCGGCCCGATACCATAGGCTTTGTGACCCGAACCGAAAACACAATTATCGTTGATTTCAGCGCGCTGAAGGGCTACGTGCCTCCTCCGCACGTGCTCCCGAAGTTGCCGGAAAACGCGAAACTCAACTTCAAGCTAAAAGTGCCATCCGGCGCCGATGTTAAGAATTTGCCCGTTGATTACACCGCGACTGACTCCAGCTACACTTGGACAGACCAATCCGCCCTCGATGCCATCATAGCGCTCATCACCGGGGAAGCGGGCACGCGGATAAGCTACTGGGTTGGGCCCGCTTTCGTCAAGGTCGAGAACATCCAGGAGCACGTTGGTAAAACGATCGTGGTTGAGAACAACTACGTCGAGAGCGTAGAGGTAAAGACCGAGCGGGAAATTGCCGTGAATTTTGAGAAGGATCAGCCCATTAGAAGGGCCAGGATAGCCCTAGCGGCAGGGGTGCAGAACATAGAAAAGGTTCAACAGCGGCGGCTCTACGAAAAACCGCCCGAGGTGGTGGCCGAGCCACCCGCCGAGAGGGGCATCGTGTGCTATTATTTAGAGATGAAGACGGCTGCGCCAGAGCAGGTTGAAAATGCCACCATAGAATTCCAAGTGCCGCAGCTTTGGGTGAGGGTGAACAGAATCGACAAAGCATCAATAAGGTTGCTCAGATATCAGGGCGGGCAGTGGGTCGAGCTGAAGACGGCGAAGATAACGGAGGACGAGAACAACGTTTACTTCTCCGCCGAGACCACCGGTTTCTCCTTCTTCGCCGTTACGGGCGCCCAGCTCCCGACCCCGCCCTTCGTGGAACCCCCGCCGTTCTGGGTGATAGTCGTTACCGCGATCGCCTTGGTGGCAGTCCTCATCGCCGTGGTCTGGAGATATCTCTCCCGCGGTGGCAAACTCCCAGAGAAAGTTTGAACGCTCGCGGACGCTTGACGATTAAGTTGAGTAATCGAATCCTCTCTTGAACTCCCCTTGCTTTAGGCGCTCATACCATTTCTGTTCGATTGGTTTCTGTTGGTGAAGCTCCTTCCGCATCGCCTCGAGCAGCTGGGGGGCTTGGCCAACGAATTCCGAGGCGGAGAGCACCCGGTGGCCCGCCCTCTCGGCTTCGGTGTGCACGGGCCGCAAGTAATCTTCATAGTCAAGTGACCTCAGGAGGTGGTGATCGATTACGGTGAGCGGCACCTCTCCAACCAACTTCACCATGTTGTCGAGAGCTTTGTTGAGGCTCTCTTGGTCGATCTTAAAGTTCTTCAGGTAGAGGGGGGGCCCGCCAATTATCAGTAAATCCGGCCGCCGCTTCAAAATCAGCTGCATCGGTTCCTCGTCAATTGGGCCCTGCACGTCCGAGGCGTGCACGAGCGAGCAGCCCGGCGTCCGCACCGTCAGCATCAGCACATACCCGAGTTGGGAGCCACGGGCGCCGTGGAAGAGGGGCTTCGAGAACTCGAGGGTGGTCCAGCCGAAATCGAAACTTCGCCCGTCCGCGACTTGGATTTCCTTCACGATTTTTGAGTTGAGCTTCTGGAACATGTAGCCCCGCTTCCGCTGGCTCAGGTTTATGTCGGAGTGGATGTCTTTCGCCAGAATTACCTTGCCGCGGTAGAGGCGCTCGGCGAGTTCGGGGGAGCTCCAGGTCCAGGTCCAGTCCTCGAAGCTTGGGACGTAGTGGTCGAAGTGGTAGTGGCTTATCGTTAGCACCTCGGCCCCCCGCGCAGCCTCCAGTATCGTTTGGCGCGAGCGGGCCAGCGCCACGTATTCACGTTCGTGGGGGCTCAGGTTGAACCTCGGCCCGAGCGCCGAGCCCGGGTCGACCACAACTCGGATGTCGTCGGTCTCCACAAAAGTAGCCATGCTTCGCACGCCGAAGCTCTCGAAGGCGAGCGGCAGAACCCTAATCCCACCGTTGCCGATTGGGATGGTTTTCATGCGACCTAAATCATTTTGCCCATGAAGTTTAAATCTGAAGCACCCCCACCCATAAACATGCCACCGCGACTCAACTATCTGGCCAGACCGAAGCTCAAGCGGCCGGTGATGGTCGCCGGCCTGCCCGGGATAGCGAATATCGGCAAGCTCGCGGCAGAGTACCTCGTCCACAAGCTCAAGGCGGTGAAATTCGCCGAGCTGTACTCGGAGCACTTCCCGGAGTGGGCGATTCAGGAGGGTGGCGCGGTCAGGATGCTCAAGGCGGATTTCTTCTACGCGAGGCCTCGGGGGGTGAAGCATGATATAATTTTGGCGACCGCGGATGTGCAGGCGGCATCACCCGCGGGGCAGTATGCGCTCACTGGGGAAATATTGGACCTAGCCGAGAGGCACGGTGCGGATACTGTAGCCACGATGGCAGCGTACGTGCTTTCCCCAGGGGAGACCCGAAGGGGAGTGGTTGGGGCGGCAACAGACCCAACGACGACAAAGCTGCTGGAGGAACATGGGGTTGAACTTCTGGCGGGCGGGATGATTGTGGGCATGAACGGTCTGTTGCCCGGGCTGGCGGCTGCGCGGGGGATGCATGGGTTCTGTTTGTTAGGCACGACGAGAGGGGGCCTGCTGGATGTCAGGGCTAGTGAAGCGGTCCTGCGTGCTTTGAGCTCTGTGTTTGGTTTTGATATCGACCTGCGAGAGCTTCATCAGCACGCTGCGGCTCTCAAGTTCAAACCCCCCAGTTTCAGGTTGCCCGAAGGGATTGAAGAGGAGCCGACTTATATCCGTTAGGTGATCGGGTGTCGGAACTCTCCACGAAGGAAATTGAAGAAATAGCCAGAGCTTTCGTTAGAAGTTCGATGCGGATAGGGAGAAAGCGCGGCGGGGGACACGATGCCGTAAGGATCCTCTACAACCGTACCGACTCAAGCTGCGAAAAATTCGCCCTCAAGGTCGAAGAGGAGTGCTGGAGGGTTGGCGCACACACGCTTTTGCTGGGCTACTCCTCCAAGAGGCAGAAGCTCAAATACCTGTTGACCCCTGAACGCTCTCTGCGCGAGATGAGCCCATTTGCGGAAGCGGTAGCGAGGCGAGCGGATGCGCTGATTTTCATCGGGGAGGAGGATGAACCAAACTGGGCAAGGGGGCTCGCGCGGAGGGTCAAACTCACCGCACCCATCCGGGAGAGGCTCCATGAAATCACCGACCGGAGGCGGACCCGATGGGCGTACTTCGGCTGGCCCATCCCGGGGACCGCTCGCGCCTACGGTTGCCCGGTCGAGAAATTCAGGGGGATATTCTTCGATAGCATCCGAAAGACCTTCACGCGAGAGCTGCCAAAACTTTGCAAATTTTACCATGATGCACTCGCCGGGAAAAATAGGGTCCAAATAGTGGCAGACGATGGAACGGACCTGAGTTTCCGAATAAAGGGCCGCCCGGTGTTGGTCGACGATGGAATGATATCCCGCGAGGATCTTGCGCGCGGAGATGTTGGAGTTAATATCCCTGCGGGCGAGGTTTTCGTCGCCCCTCTCGAGACGAGCGCGGACGGAGAAATTTTGTTTGAGCGAGTTGCTATACCCGGTTTCGGGAAACTTGAGGGGCTGAAGCTCAGGTTCAGGCGGGGCAAGGTCGTGAGCTACGAGGCGGCGCACGGCAGGGAGAACTTCACCAAGTTCCTCGCGGCGAACACGGGTGAAAAGGACCGCATCGGGGAGTTCGGAATAGGCACGAATCCAGGGGCGGAATACACCGGGGGCAGCATCATTATTGATGAAAAAATCCTCGGCACGGCCCACATCGCGATAGGCAACAACAGGGGGGCCTACCATGGCAAGAACCGCGCCTCTAGCCACCTGGACATGATCAAGGACATGGAAAGCGGGCAAGTTTTCGTGGACGGTAAGCTGATCATGAACAAAGGTAAAATCGTGGAGGTCCGATAAGAGTCGGGAGCTAAGTCGGCTAGCCTGGCCCTGTGTAACCGACCTTTTTCTTCAAGCTTTCGACGGACTCGGGGTTGAACAGGGTGGAGGTGTCCCCGATTGGGTCGTTCGTCAGCAGGGCCTTCAGGATCCTCCTCATTATCTTCCCGCTCCTCGTCTTCGGCAGCTCCTCCACTATAAACACCTGCTCAGGCTTCGCGATCGGACCCACGACCTTGCCAATGTGAGCCACGAGTTCCTTTGCAAGCTCGTCAGAGGGGGCGACCCCTTTCTTCAGGATGACGTATGCCACCGGGGTTTCTCCCTTGATGGGGTGAGGCTTTGGTATCACGGCGCTCTCGGAAACTGCGGCGTGCCTGTTCATGGCGTCCTCGAGTTCAGCTGTGGATAGCCTGTGCCCGGCCACCTTCATCACATCGTCGACCCTCCCCGTGACCCTTATGCACCCGTGTGAGGCCCTCCTGGCGCCATCCCCGGTGAAGTAAAACTGGTTACGGTATCTGCTCCAGTAGGTTTCGCGGTATTTATCATCAGCTTTGTAGAGCCCCCGGAGCATTCCTGGCCCAAATGGAGAAAGCTGGACGAGATAACCTACAGGGGTTGGGGATCCATCCTCATCCATAACTTCGTGTCTGGTGCCGGGGAAACTCCTGCCAGCGACCGTAGGCATGAAGGGCCCCACGCCTGGCAAACTCATGATCAGCGTCCCCCCCGTCTCGGTCTGCCACCAAGTGTCGGTTATCGGGCACCTCCCGCCCCCGATGTTGTTGAAGTACCAGAGCCATGCTTCCATGTCGATCGGCTCCCCGACTGTCCCGAGGAGGCGTAGGCTGCTGAGGTTGTGCTTCTTCGGCAGCGCCTCCCCGAGCCCGACGAACATGCGTATGGCAGTTGGGGCCGTGTAGAAGACTGTTACCTTGTGCTGTTCAATTATCTCCCACCACCGGTCGGGCGTCGGGTAATCTGGGGAACCCTCGTAAATGAGCATGCTGATGCCGTTGAGCAGGGGACCGTAGCAGGCGTAGGAGTGCCCCGTGACCCACCCTATGTCAGAGGTGCACCAGAAGAGGTCGTCGTCGTGCAGGTCAAAAACCCATTTTGTCGTCCAGTAAACTTGGGTCGCGTAGCCGCCCGTGGTGTGGATGACGCCCTTCGGTCTTCCCGTAGTCCCCGATGTGTATAGCAAATAAAGCATGTCCTCTGCGTCCATCACCTCCGGCTCGCAGCTCGGCTCTGCTTTCTCCATCAGCTCGTGCCACCAGCGATCGCGTCCCTCGACCATGTTCACCTCATTGCCAGCGCGCTTCACCACGACCACCTTCTCGACGCTCGTGCCCTTGACCCCCTCGTCGGCGCTTGCCTTGAGGTCCACCAGCTTCCCACGGCGGTAGTATCCATCGGCCGTGACGAGCACCTTGGCCCCTGCATCCTCCAGCCTCACGCGGAGCGAGTCACTGCTGAAGGCCGAAAACACGACGCTGTGTACCGCGCCGATTCGGGCACATGCAAGCATCGCGATCTGAACCTCCGGGATGAGCGGAAGGTAGATGCCGACCCTGTCGCCCCTCTTCACGCCTAAGCTCTTCAAAACATTGGCGAAGCGATTGACCTGGTCGTGGAGCTCCTTGTATGTGATTTTTCTCGGGCTCTCCTCAATGGGCTCCGGAACCCAGATGATCGCGACTTTATCCCCTTTCCCAGCCTTGAGGTGACGGTCGACGGCATTGTAGCAGATGTTAAGCTTCCCCCCCACGAACCACTTGAAGTAGGGCGGGTTTTCCACGTATGTTGTGTCCCACTTTTTGAACCACTCGAGCCCCTCGGCTGCGAGTTTTCCCCAGAAGGCCACGGGGTCTTTTGCCGCCCTCTCATAGATGCTCGGGTCGCTCACCCAGGCCCGGCGCTTCATCTCCTCTGAGGGCCACCACACATACTTTTCTTTGGGATCCTCCACAACCCACTTCTGCACGAAATCAACCCGCGATTTCAGTTTTTCTGCCCCCAAATATTTTTTTTGCGTGTATTAATCCCCTTTTAACTTATTGCGCGGGAACACTTATTTAAAACAGAATAGATAGGGGAGTAAGGCGATTGGATGGCAGTAGGAATCGTCTCATACGGACACACGAAATTCGGCGTGCTGGAACAAGATACCCCGGATCTCATCAAGGCGGCGATAGACGGCTGTTTGAACAACGTTGAGAAGGGCATTTCTCCCAAGGAGATTGAATGCATCATCGTGAGTTGTGTCGACAATTCATATTCCGAGCAGCACCAGACGGGAACGCTGGGATGGGAATACCTCGGGAATCCGGACGCTTACGGTTTCCACGTCGAATCGGCATGCGTGAGCGGGAGCATGGCGATATACCTGGGTAAAAAGATGATCGAACGCGGTGAGGCGAAAAATGTCCTCGTTGTGGGTTTTGAGAAGATGAACAAGTTCCCCACCGACAGGGCCACGGAGATACTGACCCACGGGTCGGCCCCTGAGGAGAGGAGATACGGAATCACCCAACCCGGAGCGTATGCTCTCCTGATAAACCTCTACGCTCAGAAGTACGACGTCACAGAAGACGACTGGGCGGACATCTCCGTGAAGAACCACAAAAATGCCCTGCGGAATCCCTGGGCCCACATGCAGAAGGACATCACGGTCGAGCAGGTGAAAAACTCGAGAATAATCGCTGATCCACTCAAGTTATTTCACTGTTCGTTGATCAGCGACGGTGCCGCTTCTGTCCTGCTGAGCGCAGAACCCAAAAAATATACCGACACACCGGTTTTCATCAAGGGGATGGGTGTCGCCCACGATTACCTGGCCATAACAGACCGAGAAGACCCAACCGTCCTGCTGTGTTCGAAGAGGGCTGCGGACCTCGCCTACAAAGAAGCAGGGAAGAGCCCGAAAGACATCGACATCGCCGAGGTCCACGACGCTTTCACCCCAGTCGAACCCCTGTGCTACGAGGCTTTGGGCTTCGCTCCGTTGGGTGAGGGTGCGAAGTTGGTCAGGGACCGTGTGGTCATGTTTGACGGCGATCTCCCCGTGAACGTGAGCGGGGGGCTGAAGGCGAAGGGCCATCCCGTTGGTGCCACGCACGTGGGGACTATGGTCGAAATGTTCCTGCAACTCCGTGGAGAAGCCGGAAACAAACAGGTTTCGGATGTGGAAACAGCGATAATCGAGGGGCACGGCGGAACCGGCTCCGTCGGGATCGTCTCGATACTGGAGAGGTAAAGATGAAGGCGAAATTACTCAGCTACACGAACATCACCGTCCCGACGCCCCCTTACAAAAAAGCCACGAAGGTCGGCATAGTGGAGGATGAGAACGGGAAGCGCTGTTTGGTCAGGATAGAGGACGAAGACTACGAAATCCTGAAGGTGGGGATGGAAGGCGAGGTCGAAGAAAGAAAAACCGACTTCGGGACCTTCAACTTCTTCATCCCGGCGGTCAAAAGGGAAAAAAGGAGAAAAGTCGCCGCCGTCACTGGGGCGAGCAGGGGGATAGGGAACGCCATCGCGTTGGAACTGGGCAGGAGTGGGTTCAACGTCGTCATAAGCGACCTCGAAAAGACGGGGGAGTGCGACGAGACCATGAAAAAGATAGCCGAGTCGGGTGGTGAAGCGATCTTCGTTCAGACCGACGTGACCAACCTGAGCCAAGTCGAGGAGCTGATGAAGAAGACCGTCGAGAAGTTTGGGCGCATAGATGTCTTGGTGAACAACGCCGGTATAAACATCGACAAGCTGGTCACGGGCATGACTCCGGAGCAATGGCAAAAGGTCATCGACGTGGATCTGACTGGGGTCTTTTACTGCACGAAGGCGGCGCTACCATACATGATCAAGCAGGGTGGGGGGAGGATAATCAACATAAGTTCCATGAGCGCCTTCGACGGAGCCGTGGGGCAGGCGAACTATGCTGCCGCAAAGGGAGGGATCATTTCGTTCACAAAGGTGATCGCACGGGAGTACGCGCAGTACAACGTGCTCTGTAACGCCATAGCCCCCGGCTTCATAAAGACGAGGATGACTGACGCCATGCCCCCCGGCCTGTTCCGGGACAGGTTGGCCCGAAATCCCCTTGGGAGGAGGGGGGAGCCCGAGGAGGTCGCGAAGCTGGTGAGGTTCCTAGTGACTGAAGGGGACTACATAACCGGCCAAGTGATAGGTATCAACGCTGGCGAATACGTCTAGAAAATAGTGCGCGTTTAGCCCTCCAGGATATTGCGCGTCGCCCTGTAGCTGACGAACGTTCGCATTGTGCCGACTTCTCCAGAACTGACGGAGGTATTTTCCGTGAACATTGCGAACGTTCGCAACCTTTGCCAATTTCCCCCGCCGAGGCTTTGGGTGTAAGTTGTTTAAAAAGGGGAAAAATGGGCGCGGAAACGTCTAAATACGTGGCAAAAACGTAAGATTGGGGTCAAGGATGAAAATCGTGACGGCAGAGGAAGCCGTGAGCTACATAAAAGATGGAGATGTGGTCGCGACGGGGGGGTTCACGACCACCAACCTCCCATGGGAACTCCTGCACGCTCTGAGGGACAGGTTCATCAAAATCGGTAAGCCCAGAGATCTGACCTTTATAGGCCCAGCTGGCCAGTCTGGGGGCAAGGGGGTTGGATTCGATGCCGTGGGTATCGAAGGGCTCGTCAAAAGATTGATAATGACTCACTCAGGGAAGGCCCCGCAGATAAGTGATCTGATAATGAACAACAAGGTCCTCTGCTATTGCTTTCCCCAGGGTGTGATTTCCCAAATGTTCAGGGACATCACCGCCAAAAGGCCGTACCTCATAACCCACACAGGGTTGGGCACTTTCGTGGACCCCAGGGTCGAGGGGGGGAAGGTGAACGAGATCACCAAAAAAGCCGAGGACATGGTCGAGCTGGTCAAGTACGGCGGCAGGGAGTACCTGCGCTACAAAACCGTCCCTGTGAATTTCGCGTTGATCCGAGGAACGACTTCGGACGAGAAAGGCAACATCTCGATGGAAAAAGAGGGGGTGACCCTCGAAAACCTCTCCATAGCCCAAGCGACCAGGACCTGCGGGGGGATTGTGGTGGTCCAGGTGGAGCGAGTGATCAAGGGCCTCTTGCCAAGCAGGGAAGTCAAAATTCCAGGCATCTTTGTGGACTACGTGGTGGTCGCCACCAAACCGGAATATACTTGGCAGACCGTTCGGATAGCTTACGACCCAGCGATTGCAGGTGTGACGAGGACTCCCCCGTCCGCGGCTGAGCCGAAACCGCTGGACGAGCGGAAGATCATCGGGCGAAGGGCCGCTATGGAGCTGGGGGAGGGAGCCATGGTGAACCTCGGTATTGGGATGGCTACAGAAGTTGCAAACGTGGCGATGGAGGAAAACATCTACGAAAAATTCACGCTGACGGTCGAGTCTGGGGTTATAGGGGGCATTCCACTCTCGGCTTTGGATTTCGGGTGCGGCGTCAACTACGAGGCCCTCATAGACCAGCCCTACCAGTTCGACTTCTACCAAGGTGGCGGCCTTGACCTCGCATTTTTGGGTCTGGCCCAAGCCGACGAGGATGGAAACACTAACGTGAGCAAGTTCGGCGGGAGGTTCGCGGGTTGCGGCGGGTTCATCGACATCACCCAAAACGCCAAGAAAGTCGTGTTCTGCGGTACTCTCACCACGAAGGGTCTCGAGGTTGGAGTTGATGGTGGGAAGTTGAAAATCCTGCAAGAGGGATCGATCAAAAAATTCGTGAAGAGAGTGGAGCAAATCACGTTCAGCGGGGAGTACGCGCGGAAGCGTGGACAGGAGGTTTTGTACGTCACCGAGCGCGCCGTTTTCAGGCTTGGGAAGGAGGGGATGGTACTTGAGGAAATCGCGCCCGGAATCGACTTGAAAAAGGACGTCCTCGCTCAGATAGAGTTTTCCCCAATCGTCTCGAAGGATCTCAAACTGATGGACGAAAAGATATTCAAGAAGGAAAAGATGGGGTTGCAGCCGAAAAAATAGCGCTTGGAATTTTATTTTACCCAGTTGACTATTAGAGTGTGAACGATGCTGGTGATGAACGAGAAACAATTGCTCGAAAATGCTGAAACCCCAGAACTTCGGAGGGCGAGAGGTATCCTTGTCGAAATCGTGAACAAGGCAATCGCTTCAGCCGACCCGTCCTCCGCAATGCATCGCCGATTGAAATTGGAAAGAAAATGCTTGAAGGTTGGAACCCACGAGTTTGACCTTTCAGAAGTCGAAAAAATCGTCGTGGTGGGGGGCGGAAAAGCAAGCGGTAAGATGGCTGAGGCACTCGAGGAAATACTTGGAAACAGAATTACTAAAGGTGTTGTCAACGTCCTCCAAGAAACGGCATCAAAATACCACACTAAAAAAATCAATCTTGTTGAAGCTGGCCATCCCCTGCCAACCGAAGCCGGTGTGGGGGGAGCCAAGCGAATGATGAACCTCGTGAGCGGCCTTGGGCCAAAAGACCTCGTCATATGCCTCCTGAGCGGGGGCGGCTCTGCCCTTGTCCCACTACCAGCCGAGGGGATTTCCCTTGACGAGCTCCAAGAAACGACCAGGCTGCTCCTCAAGTGCGGGGCGGACATCCACGAGACGAATGCCGTTAGGAAACATCTCTCAGGAATAGCCGGTGGGCAGCTGGCCAAGGCGGCTTATCCCGCGAAGGTCGTTACGCTGGTTATCTCAGACGTAATAGGCGATAGACTGGACACTATTGCTAGCGGCCCAGCCTACCCAGATTCGACGAGTTTTTCTGATGCGCTGGCGGTGATTGAGAAATACGGACTTGCTGAGAAGGTGCCAAAAAGTGTTCTGGAGCGACTGAAGCGGGGGGTGAAAGGAAGAGTTCCAGATACACCAAAACCAGGAGAGAAATATTTTGCAAACGTGTTTCACGAGATCCTCGCGAGCAACACACAGGCGGTGAAGGCGGTTGCGGATGTAGGAAAATCACACGGGTTTAACGTCTCCATACTCACGACCGCCATGCAGGGCGAAGCACGGGATGTCGGCGCGAATTTCGCCGCTCTTGCAAAAAGCGTTATAAAGTCAAGCAAGCCGGTCCCAAGGCCCGCGCTCTTGGTTTCCGGAGGGGAGACTACTGTTACTGTGAAGGGCAAGGGGCCGGGCGGGCGCTGCCAGGAGCTGGTGCTCGGTGCCGTGGCTGGGCTCTCAGGTTTACAAAATGTTGCCATGGCGGCTTTCGGCACCGACGGCATAGACGGCCCGACGGACGCCGCCGGGGCCATTGCGGACGGTTCCACCCTCAAAAGAGCGGAGCGCCTGGGGCTCGACCCAGATGCCTACCTCAGGGAGAATGCACCCTATCCATTCTTCAAGGAGCTTGGAGACCTCTTGATGACGGGGCCCACCGGAACGAATGTCATGGATGTGGCATGCGTAATTCTAGTTTGATGCATCTGGCGGTATTTGAACGGCTTTGTTGAATAAACAAAACAGAAGCCCATCTCTCCTGATGGCGGGCCGGACGGGATTCCGACCAGAAATCGCGCGGGTTGGGCTGAAAAGCGGATCCATTTTTTTAGCTTCGGGCTCGAACTATCTAAAGCCAACCTTAGGAATGGAGGGTGCACAAAGTGCGGGAGAGAGATCCCGATAGTTGGAAGGATTTGCGCTAAGTAAAAAGCTAC